>JBKPQA010000292.1:0-6286 GCA_046733835.1 Actinomycetota bacterium | reverse complement strand
AGCAATGAGGACGACAAAACGTGGCCTCTCGGCGGGAGGGGTGGGGGGCGTAAGCGGTTGGAAGCGGTCCGTTCCGGTCTGGGACAATCCCTGCCCATGACCACCTCCACACCCGCCCGTGCCGCGACTGCGGCACCCCGCATCCCCGAGAGGCCGTCCGTGGACGGCCTGGAGGAGAAGTGGGCGCAGGTATGGAAGGAGCAGGGGACCTACACGTTCGACCGGGCGCGGGCGCTCGCCGGAAGCCGTGAGCAGATCTGGGCCGTCGACACGCCGCCCCCCACCGCGAGCGGCTCACTGCACATCGGCCACATCTTCGGCTACACCCAGGCCGACTGCATCGCCCGCTACAAGCGGATGGCCGGGCTCGAGGTCTTCTACCCGATCGGCTGGGACGACAACGGCCTGCCCACCGAGCGGCGGGTGCAGAACTACTACGGCGTGCGTGGCGACGCGACGCTGCCCTACGACCCCGAGTTCGTGCCGCCGCACGAGGGTGGAGCGTCCGACAAGGCGGCCGACCACGTGCTGGTGAGCCGGCGCAACTTCAACGAGCTCTGCGAGGTCCTCACCGTCAAGGACGAGGTTCTCTTCGAGGAGACGTTCCGGCGCCTTGGCCTCGCTTACGACTGGGACATCAGCTACCGCACCATCGATGACCGCTCTCGAGCGGTGAGCCAGGCGTTCTTCCTCCGCAACCTCGCCAGAGGAGAGGCCTACCAGGCGGAGGCGCCAGGCCTGTGGGACGTGACGTTCCAAACCGCGGTCGCGCAGGCCGAGCTCGAGGCACGGGACTACCCAGGCGCATACCACCGCGTCGCCTTTCACCAGCCGGGCGGCGAGCCGGTCTTCATCGAGACCACCCGGCCCGAGCTGCTCCCGGCGTGCGTCGCCCTCATCGCCCACCCCGACGACGAGCGGTATGCGTCGCTGTTCGGCACGACGGTCACCTCGCCGGTGTTCGGAGTCGAGCTCCCGGTGCTGTCGCACCCGCTCGCCGAGATGGACAAGGGCGCAGGCATCGCGATGTGCTGCACCTTCGGTGACCTCACCGACGTGCAGTGGTGGCGCGAGCTGCAGCTGCCGACGCGCTCCATCGTCACGCGCGACGGCCGCATCCAGGCAGAAACGCCGGCGTGGATCACCACGGACGAGGGGCGTGCGACGTTCCGGGAGATGGCGACCAAGACCATCTTCTCGGCGCGGACGGCCGTGGTTGACGCGCTGCGTGAGTCGGGTGAGCTGGCCGGCGATCCCGTTCCCACGCAACGGAAAGCGAACTTTTACGAGAAAGGCGACCGCCCGCTCGAGATCGTCACCTCGCGGCAGTGGTACATCCGCAACGGCGGTCGCGACGAGGCGATCCGCGAGGAGTTCCTCGAGCGTGGGCGCGAGCTCGACTTCCACCCGGGCTTCATGCGGTCTCGATATGAGAACTGGGTCGGTGGCCTCAACGGTGACTGGCTGATCAGCCGGCAGCGGTTCATGGGGGTGCCGATCCCCGTGTGGTACCCGGTGACGGACGCCGGAGAGGTCGACTACGACCACCCGATCCTGCCGTCCGAGGACGCACTGCCGGTCGACCCGGCGGCCGAGGCTCCCGCCGGATTCGAGGAGCAGCAGCGGGACGAGCCAGGTGGGTTCCACGGTGACCTCGACGTCATGGACACCTGGGCCACGTCGTCGCTAACCCCCTATATCGCGGGCGGATGGGAGTCGGACCCCGAGCTGTTCTCGGCGATCTTCCCGATGGACCAACGGCCGCAGGGTCACGACATCATCCGGACCTGGCTGTTCTCCACGGTGGTGCGGGCGCACTACGAGTTCGACTCGCTGCCCTGGCGGCACGCGACGGTCAACGGGTTCATCCTCGACCCCGACCGCAAGAAGATGAGCAAGTCCAAGGGCAACGCGACGACGCCGCTGGAGATGCTCGTGGAGCACGGCAGTGACGGCGTCCGGTACTGGGCGGCCTCGGCCCGGCTGGGTATCGACGCGGCTCTCGACACGGCTCAGATGAAGGTCGGCCGGCGGTTGGCCATCAAGGTGCTCAACGCCAGCCGGTTCGCGCTGTCCTTCGGGGAGGTCGGGGAGGCGCTCGACAACCGCGCCCTGTCCGAGCTCGTCACCGAGCCGCTGGACCGGTCGATGCTGGCGAGCCTCGGCGAGGTCGTGGATCTGGCCACGACCGCGAACGAGGCGCTCGACTACACCCGGGCCCTCGAGGTGACCGAGTCCTTCTTCTGGTCGTTCTGCGACGACTACCTCGAGCTGGTCAAGGACCGGGCCTACGGCCGCGCCGCTGTGTCGGACGAGGATGAGTCCGACGCCGATCCCGGTGCCGTGTCGGCCCGCGCCGCGCTGCGTCTGGCGCTGGACGTCCAATTGCGATTGCTCGCACCGGTACTCGTCTTCGCGACCGAGGAGGTCTGGTCGTGGTTCCACGACTCCTCGGCCGGTTCGGTGCACCAGGCGCCCTGGCCGACGACCGCCGAGCTCGGGGACGCCCGCAGCGCCGACCCGGCGGTCCTGACGGCGGTCGGCGAAGCGTTGACCGGCATCCGCAAGGCCAAGTCCGACGCCAAGGTCGGGATGCGAGCGGAGATCACCGGCATGACTCTTGCCGGACCGGCGGCGGAGCTCGACCGCGTGCGCGCCGCCGAAGGTGACCTGCGCTCCGCCGGACGCGTCCGTGGGCTGGTCTACGCCGTCGATGAGCCGTCTTCCGGGCTCGCGGTCCGCGACGCCGACATCGTGCCCCCGGAGCCGCGTCAGGGCGGGTGATCGGAGGCAGCCGAAAAGGCTCCGGCGGGGGTCGGCGGGCGGGGGTACGGTGCCAGGCATGGCCGGCGGGACGCGGGAGATCCGCCTGCCCCGTCCACCGGGCGGCGTCGCGCCGTGGCTGGTCGGGGCGGCGCTGGCTGCGCTCGGCCTGCTCACCGTCGTGACCGCGTCCTCGCCCGTCGCCGTCGTGAGCCAGCCGCGATCCGGCGGCGGGACCGCGACGATCGTCACGCCGCCGAGCACCCCCATGAGCTCGCCCACGGCGACCACCCCGACCACCGGGCCGTTCGCCGACCTGTCGAAGCTGCCGGAGCTGCCCGCTGCTGTCGTGGCGCTCATCCAGCTCGTCGTGGTCGGCGTGTGCCTGTGGGTCCTGTACCTGATCTTCCGGTATGCGTGGCGGAGCGTCCCGCGGATGAGCAGCCGCACCATCCCGCGACGCCCGCTCCAAGCCCTGCCGGCGCTGCCGGACGAGCTGGTCGAGACGGCCGACGCCCGGCTCGCGCTGCTCAGGGAAGGCGAGCCACGCAACGCCATCGTCGCCTGCTGGGTTGACCTGGAGGACTCGGCTTCGGCCGCCGGGCTGCCTCGGCACCCGGCCGAGACGGCCGCGGAGTACACGATCCGCGTCCTTCACACGTGGGACATCGCTCCTGCCGCCCTCGGCGGGCTCGCCGAGCTCTACCGCGAGGCCCGGTACTCCCGGCATCCCGTCACGGAGCAGCACCGCGAAGAGGCCATCGCCCGGCTGACAACGATTCACGCGGACCTCCAGCGGGTAGCGGACGAGGCCACGGCACGGGCCGCGCTCGCCGAGGCCGAGGCGGCCGCCGCCCAAGGGAGGACCGACTGGTGAGGACACTTCGACAACTGCCGTCCCGCCGCCGGCTCCTGGTCCGAGTCGCGCTGCTCTATGCGGCCACCATGATCTTCCTCGTCCTGCTCGACGTGTCGCCTTCACCGGTGCTCGTCGCGGCGTTCTTCGTCGCGGCCGCAACGGTATTCGCGGTTTTTACCGAGCGGTTCACCGACAGCCACGTCGAGCCGTGGGTCGTCAGCCCACCCTCCACGGCCGGCCTCGGCCGGGGCTCCGACCACCGCACGTCCGCCCTCGCACGACGCCTCGAGGCCCGTGCCCATGAACCGGGCCAGCGCCGAAACCTCGCCGCGGACCTGCAGAAACAGCTGCAGATGGTCCTCGCCGACCGGGTGCGCCGGGAACGGGGCTGGGACCTTCTCGCGCACCCCGAGCTGGCCCATGACGCCCTGCCGTCCGATCTGGCCGATCTCATGACGCGTCCGCCCGACATGAGGCTCGCGGACGCCTCGTACCTTTCCGCCGTCCTCGACAGAATCGAGTCGCCGTGAGTATGCCTCTCTCGCAGGTCTCCGAGCAGGGACAGCGGATTCTCGACCAAGTCGAGCGCGCGGTGGTGGGAAAGCGACAGCCGTTGACGCTGGTCCTCAGCGCGATCCTCGCCGGCGGTCATGTCCTCATCGAGGACTTCCCCGGCCTGGGAAAGACGCTCGCCGCGCGGTCTTTCGCAATGACACTGGGTCTCGAGTTCACCCGCGCGCAGTTCACGCCCGACCTCTTGCCCGCAGACCTGACCGGCTCGTTCGTCTACGACCAGAGGGCCCAGGACTTCGCATTCCGGCGGGGTCCGCTCTTCACCGGACTGCTCCTGGCCGATGAGATCAACCGGACGCCGCCGAAGACCCAGTCGGCCCTCCTCGAGGCCATGCAGGAGCGGCAGGTCACCGTCGAGGGTCAGACGTTCACCCTGGCTCGCCCCTTCCATGTGCTCGCCACCGCGAACCCCGTCGAGTACGAGGGCACGTACCCGCTACCCGAGGCCCAACTAGACCGGTTCCTCATGCGGGTGTCCTTCGGATACCCGACGGAGTCCGAGGAGGTCGACGTCCTCCGCAACCGGATCGCCCGCCAACGCGAAGAGGTGGCGCTCGACCCTGTGACGGACGCCGCCGGCCTCTTGGCCATGCAGGACGCCGTGGAGACAGTCACCGTGGACGACACCGTCGCCGCATACTGCGTCGCCCTGGCCACGGCCACCCGTGAGCACCAGCACTCGCTGCTGGGTGCGTCCCCCCGCGGTTCGCTGGCGCTCATGCTCGTCGGCCGCGCGCACGCGGTTCTCCGCGGCCGGGACTACCTCACTCCGGAGGACGTCAAGGCGGTCGCCTCGCCGGTGCTGTCGCACCGGATCACCGTGAAGCCCGAGCTCTGGATGAGCAACGTCACCGGCCGGAGTGTCGCCGACAGCGTTCTCGCCACGGTCCCGACCCCGTTGGCGCGCGAGGCCCGCCCGTCGTGAGCGAGTCTCCCTCTGCCCCGACCGTCCTCCCGCCCTGGCGCCCGACGGCCGCCCACTTCCGCGCCACCCTGCTCGGTGTCGTGGGCGCCTTGGCCGCACTCGCCATGAACCGGCCCGACCTGCTCGTCCTCGTGACCCCGTGGCTGGTCGTCACGACCTGGGCCTGGTTGCGCCGGCCGCGCGAGCGCGTCTCCATCACGTCGGCGCTGGGTCACCAGACCGTGCGGGAGGGTGAGGCGACGGTCCTGCGAGCCACGGTCACCGTGCCCGACGGCGTGGACGACGTCGTCGTCGCGGTGTCGCCATCGGTTTTCCTCGAGCAGGACCCGCCGCTTGGCATCCGGGTCATCGGCCTCGGGGACGGCCGACCGACGGACGCGGATCCGCTGACCCGCCGAGCCGGCACCGCCATCGTCCTCCGCTCGACCCGCTGGGGCGTGCGCTCCGTCGGCGCCGTCCGGTGCGGCGCGTGGTCAACCTGGGGCGCATACCGCAGCGGCCCGGTCGACTCGCCGCCTCAGCGGCTAGTCACCCTTCCGTTGCCCGCGATCTTCACACCGTCCGCGGCCATGCCCCACCCCGAGGGGCTGGTCGGGGCGTACCGGTCGTCCCGGCCGGGCGGCGGCAGCGAGTTCGACCGGCTCCGCCCCTTCCAGGTCGGCGACCGGCTCCGGCGAATCCACTGGCCGGTGTCCCTGCGGACCGGAACCCTTCACGTGACGTCGACGTACGGCGATGAGGACTCGCAGGTCATCCTCGTCGTCGACGGCACCAGCGACCTCGGGCCGCGCGAAGGCCTCGATGGCCGGCCGACGAGCCTCGACCTCACTGTCCGAGCCGCCGGCGCCATGGCCGAGCACTATCTCGGTGTCGGCGACCGCGTCGGCCTGCGGGTCGTCGGAGCGGCGCGGGTCCCGCGGGTGCCGGTCGGCAGCGGTCGGGCCCATCTTCGGCGGGTGCTCGGGACGCTCGCGCTCATCGAGCCGGCAACCGATCGCGGCGACGACGGTGAGTATGCGATCGCCGGCATCGGTGCCGGAGCCGTCGTCATCGTCCTCTCGCCCCTGGTCGACCCGGCGATGGTCGACGTCGTCGCCCGGCTCGGGTCGCGCGGACTCACCACGCTCGTCGTCGACACGATGCCCCAGCACCTCTGGCGGGGCGAG
>JBKPQA010000291.1:0-6804 GCA_046733835.1 Actinomycetota bacterium | reverse complement strand
TTCGTGGGGTGTTCAAGCGTTTTGCGGGAAGCCGAGGTTGAGGCCGCCGTGGCTGGGGTCGAGCCAGCGTGAGGTGACCACCTTGCCCCGGGTGAAGAAGTGGACACCCTCGATGCCATGGGCGTGCGTGTCGCCGAAGAGGGAGTTCTTCCAGCCGCCGAAGGAGAAGTAGCTGACCGGCACCGGGATCGGCACGTTGACGCCGACCATGCCGACCTCGATCTCGTGCTGGAACCGGCGCGCCGCCCCACCGTCGTTGGTAAAGATGGCCGTGCCATTGCCGTACGGGTTGCGGTTGATGAGGTCCACGCCGTCCTCGTACGAGTGGACGCGGACGACCGACAGCACCGGCCCGAAGATCTCGTCGTCGTAGACGGACATGCCCGGCTCGACGTTGTCGAACAGCGTTGGCGCGAGGAAGAACCCGTCGCCATCGGCGTCGATGTCGGCGCCGCGCCCGTCGACGACGAGGGTCGCCCCATCGGCGACTCCGGAGTCGAGGTAGGAGACCACCTTGTCGCGGTGCTGCGCCGTCACCAGCGGACCCATGTCGCAGCCGCGGGTACCGTCACCTGTTACGAGCTTGCCCATGCGGTCGCGGATCCTGGAGATCAGCTCGTCGGCGATCGGCTCGACCGCGACCAGCGCAGAGATGGCCATGCATCGCTCCCCGGCCGAACCGAAGCCGGCGTTGACGGCGGCGTCGGCGGCCAGGTCGAGGTCGGCGTCGGGCAGGACCAGCATGTGGTTCTTCGCCCCGCCCAGCGCCTGAACCCGCTTGCCGTGGGTGGTGCCGGTCTCGTAGACGTACTTGGCGATCGGCGTGGAGCCGACGAACGAGACGGACTTGATATCGGGGTGGGTCAGCAGCGCGTCGACGGCCTCCTTGTCGCCGTTGACGACGTTCATCACTCCGTCGGGCAGCCCCGCCTCCTTCCAGAGGCGGGCCACCGCCAGCGCGGCCGAGGGGTCCTTCTCCGACGGCTTCAGGACGACGGCGTTGCCGCAGGCGATGGCGATGGGGATGAACCACATCGGCACCATGGCTGGGAAATTGAACGGCGAGATCACCGCGCACACGCCGAGTGGCTGACGAATCGAGTACACGTCCACGTCGGTCGAGGCGTTCTCCGCGAAGCCGCCCTTGAGGAGATGCGGGATGCCACAGGCGAACTCGGCAACCTCGAGACCCCGCGTCACCTCGCCGACCGCGTCGTCCAGGACCTTGCCGTGTTCGGCGGTGATCAGCGCGCCGATCTCCTTCTTGCGCTCGTCGAGCAGCTGCCGGAACGCGAACAGGACCTTGGTCCGCTTGGCGAGTGAGGTTTCCGCCCACGCCGGCCAGGCCGCCTTGGCGGTCGCCACGACCTCGCCGACGAGGTCGGCCGAGGCGAGGTCGAGGACTCCGGTCTGCTCACCGGTGGCGGGGTTGAAGACCGGAGAGGTGCGCTCGGCCGTTCCCTGCCAGTCGGAACCGGAGACGAGGTGGGTGATGCGGGTGGGGGTGCTCATGAGATGTCCTTCGAGGGTGTCGCGGTCATGGGTGACTGGAACGTGGGTGGAGTCGCCCACTTGTCGAGGTAAGAGCGGATGGTGTCTCGCATGAAGACGCTGGAGTCAGCGGCCCGGTCCTCCCAGGCGAACACGCATGCCGTCACGATGCCGTCGAAGCCGATTCGCTCCAGTCCGGCGAAGAACTCGTCGAAGTCGACCTCTCCTTGGCCGATGTCGAGATGCTGGTGCACGGTGACCTGGGACCCGGGCGGGTTGACGATGTAGCGCAGCCCGGACGATGCGGTGTGGTCGTAGGCGTCGGCCACGTGGACCATCGTCAAGAGCGAGCCGGCCTTGTCCATGATCCCGTCGCAGTCGTTCCCCTGGTGGAACGTGTGCGGCGCGCAGTAGAGGAACGAGACGTTCGGGGAGTTGATGCCGCGGATCAGGTCCACCGCCCGCTTGCCGTCCTCCTCCCAGTCGTCGGGGTGAGGCTCGAGGACCAGCCGGATGCCGGCCTTCTCGAAGTCAGGAAGCAGCTCCTCCATCGATTTCCAGAACTGGCGCTCGCAGGCCGCCGCCTCGCGAGGATTGCCGTTGAACTCCGAGTTCATCGTGTCGACGCCGAGGTCCGAGGCGATCTGGATGGCGCGCTTCCAGTAGCGCACCGCCGCCTTGCGGTCCTCCTCGTCCGGACCGGACCACTTGAAGAGCGGCAGCACGGACGAGACGCCAACACCGGCGGACTGCAACGCCTTTCGGAAGGCGGCGACCCCGGCGTCGTCGACCCGGGGGTGGTTGAAGAACGGGATGAAGTCCTCACGGGGAGACAGCTCGATCCACTCGTAGCCGAGGTCGGCGACGACGCCCGGGAGCTCCAGGAGCGGGACGGTGCGGAACATGTACGGGTCGAGGGCGAGCTTCATCGCGGGTCCTCTCGGAGGGTCGGCGTGATCAAGGCACGCTGCGTGGCTTTGTGCGACTGGTAGGTCTCGTAGGCGTCCTTCGTCGAGTCGAGCTCGGCCACCTCGCTGACCGGCACGTCCCACCAGGCCTCGCTGTCAGGCGCGTACACCAGCGGGTCGGTCTCGACATGGATGACGATGGGCCCGGCGTCCGCGGGGGCGGCCTTGGCCTGCTTGATCGCCTGCTCGAGCTCAGCGTGCGAGTGCACCTCGATCACCTGGGCGCCGAGGCTTCGCGCGTTGGCGGCGAGGTCCACGGGGATCACCTGGCCGTCGAGCCGGCCGCTGGACTGGTCACGCATCCGGTAGCGGGTGCCGAACCGTTGGGAACCAAGGGATTCGGACAAAGAGCCGATCGAGTGGAAACCGTGGTTCTCCACGAGCACGACGACGACCTTGATCCGCTCCTGGACGGCGGTGACCAGCTCGGTGGGCATCATCAGGTAGCCGCCGTCGCCGACCATGGCAAAGACGTCCCGGGTGTCGTCGGCCAGCCGGATGCCCAGGGAGGCCGGCACCTCGTATCCCATGCACGAGTAGCCATACTCGACGTGGTACGCCTTGCGGTCGCGCACCCGCCACAGCTTGTGCAGGTCGCCGGGCATCGACCCGGCCGCACAGAGGACGACATCGCGCGGGTCGGTCAGCTCGTTGACCGCGCCGAGCACCTCGCCCTGAGTCAGCAGGCCCTCCGCCAGGGCGTCGGTGACCTCCACCGATGGGTGGTACGCGGCCTCCACCTGCTCGTCCCAGGCGCGCCACAGCTCGGCCTGGCGTTCTCGGTAGGAGTCACTGACCGCATACCCGTCCAGGGCCGCGGTCAGAGCGGTGAGGGCGGAGCGAGCGTCGGCGACGAGCTGCTCTCCGGCGTGCTTGGCCGCGTCGAAGCGGGCCACATTGACGTTGACGAACCGAACGTCGTTGTCCTGGAACACGGTTCGCGATGCTGTGGTGAAGTCACTCCACCGGGTTCCGATCCCGATGACGACGTCCGCCTCCGCGGCAATGGCGTTGGCCGCGGTCGTGCCGGTCGAGCCGACGGCGCCCATCTCCTGCGGGTGGCCGTGGGGGAGCGAGCCCTTTCCGGCCTGGCTCTCCCCGACCGGAATGCCGGTTCGCTCGCAAAACGCGCGGAGTGCCTCTTCGGCACCGGAGTAGTGCACCCCTCCGCCGGCCACGACCATCGGCCGCTTCGCCGACCGGATCACTTCGGCGGCCCTCGCGAGATCGACCGGGTCGGGCTGCGCCCTCGAGATGCGCCAGGTCCGTGGCGCGAAGAGCTCGACCGGCCAGTCGTGGGCCTCCGCCTGGACGTCCTGGGGCAATGCGATGGTCACCGCGCCGGTCTCGGCCGGGTCGGTGAGCACCCGCATACCGTTGAGCAGGGCCGAGGCCAGCTGCTCCGGCCGGTTGACCCGGTCGAAGTAGCGCGACAGCGGCCGGAACGCGTCGTTGACGGTGACGTCACCCGCATACGGCTGCTCGAGCTCTTGCAGGACCGGGCTGGCGACGCGGGTTGCGAAGGTTCCGGATGGCAGCAGGAGCACCGGTAGCCGGTTGATCGTTGCCAGCGCCGCGCCGGTGAGCATGTTGGTCGAGCCGGGACCGACTGACGCCGTGCACACCCACGTCTGGAGGCGGTCCTTCTGTCGGGCGTACGCGACCGACGTGTGCACCATGGCCTGCTCGTTGCGGGCAAGTATGTAAGGAAGCCGCTCGGCTGAGTCTCCTGACTCGGTCGTCAGCTCGTTCTCCAGCAGGGCCTGGCCGACTCCGGCGACGTTGCCGTGACCGAAGATCCCGAAGCAGCCGGCGAAGAGCTTCTGTCGCTCGCCGTCCCGCTCCGTCCACTGCGCCGCCAGAAAGCGCACCACGGCCTGGGCTACGGTCAGTCGGACGGTGGGCTCGTGCGTCATCGAATTCCTCCAACTGGGAGTCTCGCGTCCACGTCCTGGCGTGTCCAGGTGTCCCGGACCCAGCCGTGGGCCGGGTCGTCGCAGATGAGCCACGCCCGTTCGGGACCCGGACCGGCCATGACGTTGAGGTAGTAGAGGTCGTACCCCGGCGCGGCCATCGCCGGGCCATGCCAGCCGTAGGGGACGAGAACGACGTCTCCGGTGCGGACCTCGGCGAGCACATCGATCTCCCGGTCGGCCGTGCCATATACCCGCAGGTAACCCAGCGGGTCAGCGCCCTCCGGCGCACCCTCGGTCGGCTGGACCTCGTGGTAGTAGATCTCCTCGAGCTGCGACTCGACGCCCTCGCGGCGGGTGTCGTGCTTGTGCGGCGGGTAGGAGCTCCAGTTCCCGGCCGGCGTCACGACCTCACAGGCGATGAGCGCCTCGGCGTCGAGGACGCCGGGAACGCCGAAGTTGCGGACCTCGCGGGAGGCCTGACCGGCGCCGCGCAGCTCGACCGGCACCTGGTCGGCCGACAGATGGCGGAACGTCGGGACTGGTCCCAGCGGCTCAGACGGCACGACCGCGACGGCCAGGGCGACGCGACACGGTTGGTCGGCCTCGAGAACGAGGTCGGATTCCCGCGGCACGTATGCGACGTCGGTGGGGCCCGCGAAGACGGACGATCGCCCGGCGAGCCGGACGGTGGAGACCGCTCCCGACGACTCGGTGCAGCGAACGTCGACCGACCCCGACAAGGGCACGACGATGAGCTCACGCTGGCCGGTCGAGAGCCCGCGTTCCTCGCCGGGAAGGAGCGAACCCGCATACAGGCCGGTGTAGGTCCAACCGGCCTCGATCGGGATGACGCTGCCGTCGACGGCGACCGGCCAGTCCTCGCGCTCGGCGGTTCCCAGCGGCAGCACCCACTGGCTGGTCACTGCCTGGCTCCTCGGGAGCCATGGACCAGGCCGGCCGCGATGTCGACGGCGGCGGCGACGTCACCGTCCGGAGGGTAGAGCAGGGCGCGCCCGACGACGAGACCGCGCACGGCTGGCAGGTGAAGGGCCCGCCCCCACGACGCATACGTGTCCTGCGGGTCGCCCTGCGGATCGCCGCCGAGCAGCAGGGTGGGCAGGGTCGTGCTGTCCATGACCCGGGGGAGGTCGTCGACCACGGGGAGCTTCAGCCAGGTGTAAGCGCTGGAGGCGCCGAGCGCCGAGGCGATGTGGATCGACTTGATGGTCGAGTCCGGGTCGAGGAGGTTCATGACACGACCGTCGCGCCGCACCGACAGGAAGGGCTCGACCATCGCCATGAGCTGGTGCTCGGCAAGGGCGGTGACGGCGGCGGCACTGGCCTCGAGGGTGGGCGCCGTGCCTGGGTCGTCGAGAGCGATGCGGGTGAGCATCTTGCCGCCGTCGAGCCCCAGTGCGGCGATGTCGGAGGCTCGGTATGCGGTGAATCGGTCGTCGAGCTCGAAGGCCGCGCCCTGCAGGCCGCCGCGGTTCATCGACCCGATGACCACCTTGTCCTCGAGGGCCCCCATGAGCAGGAGGTCGTCGAGGATGTCGGGAGTTCCCAGGACGCCGTCGACGCCGGGACGCGAGACCGCGGTCGCCAACCGGGCGAGAAGGTCACTGCGGCTGGCCATCGCCATTCGCTCGGCGCGCACGCCGAGGGCTCCCCGCGCCGGGTGGTCCGCGGCGACGACGAGCAGCCGGCCGTCGGCGCCGACGAGTGGCCGCCGGTGTCGGGTGGCCCAGGCTGAGGCGATGCGTCCCGGCTCGCGCGCTCGAACATCAGTCAGGTTCGCGATGGACAGGGCGGAAGTGGGGGCGTCGACGGTCATCAGCTGCCTCCAGCGGGGACGGACCGGGAGGCGAGGGCGTCCTGCACCTCGGCCTCGGTCGGCATTGCGGTGGAACACTCGAGTCGGGACGCGACGATGGCTCCGGCCACGTTGGCGAACTCCAACGTCCGGCGCAGGTCCCAGCCGCCGAGCAGTCCGTGGACCAGCGCGCCGCCGAAGGCGTCGCCGGCCCCCAGCCCGTTCACCACCTCGACCGGGAACGTCGGCACCTCGACGCGTTCGTCGCGCGTGGCGGCGAGCACGCCCTTGGGGCCCTGCTTGACGATGGCCAGCTCGAGGCCGCGGTCGAGGAGGGCGTCAGCGGCGCGGTTGGGCTCGGTCTCGCCGACGGCGACCTCGCACTCCTCGCGGTTGCCGACGGCGATGGTCACGTGCTCGAGGGCACGCTCGACCTGGGCGCGACCGTCCTCGACGTGGGGCCAGAACATCGGCCGCCAGTCGAGGTCGAGGACGGTATGCGTGCGGCGGCCGCGCGCTTCCCAGGCGGCGAAATGCGCGGCCCGGCTCGGCTCCTGGGAGAGGCCAGTCACGGTGGACCAGTAGATGGAGGCGTCCTGAATCGCTTGCAGCGGAA
>JBKPQA010000290.1:0-14643 GCA_046733835.1 Actinomycetota bacterium | reverse complement strand
GTGCCGTAGACCCGCTGCAGCTGGGGGTTCTTCTCCGACCCCCGCCAGTATGCGGCGGCGCTGCGGGTCAGCTTGAAGGCATTGCCGATGAGCTTGGTGTCGGGTAGGTGCGGACCGCGGCAGAGGTCCTTCCAGGCCAGGGCGCCGTCGCGGCGGTGGTTGTCGTAGATGGTCAGCTCGCCGCCGCCTACCTCTGCCTCCGCGCCTTCCGCCGCATCGGCGGCGTGGCCCTTGAGCCCGATGAGCTCCAGCTTGTACGGCTCGTCAGCCAGCTCTTCCCGAGCCTCTTCGTCGCTGGTGACGCGGCGTGAGAAGGTCTGGCCCTCGTTGACGATGCGCTGCATCACCCGCTCGAGCTCTTTGAGGTCGTCCGGGGTGAAGGGGACGTCGACATCGAAGTCGTAGTAGAAGCCGTCGCGGATCGGCGGGCCGATTCCCAGGCGTGCCTTGGGATTCACCTGCTGGACGGCCTGAGCAAGGACGTGCGCGGTGGAGTGCCGCAGGACGTCGAGGCCGTCCGGGCTGTCGATGGTTACCGGTTGGACGACGTCTCCGTCGTGGAGCTCGTGGGCGAGGTCCACCAGTCGATCACCGATCCGGGCGACGACGATCCTGCGGTCTCCGCTGAAGAGATCGTCGAAGAGGTCGGCCGCGGTCGTGCCCTGCGCCACCGATCGCTCCTTTCCGGCGACGGTCACGGTGATCTGGTCGGGCATGCCGAAGAGGCTATCGAGCGGTCATCGAGCCCCGCGACGTGGTTACTGTTCCGCTTCCAGGCTCCCGTTGTTCCCACTTCGGCGGCTGCTGAATCCTTCCAATCCACAACACCGTGAGCCTGGAAGATGGTCAAGCGGGGGTGACCGTGACGACGAGGTGTTCTCCGTCGCCCTTCGCGGGCAGGAGGACCGCCAAGCGGGCGTCCTCGGCGACCGCCAGCCGGGTCGTGCTGGGCAGCTTCACGGGCTTGCGGAACCAGACCGTCGACGACCCGGCCGCCGGCACCCGCGCTCCCAAGGACGCCAGAACCCGCGCGTACGAGAACATCCCGTGGGCGATCGCCCGGTCGAACCCGAAGGCCCGAGCCGACAGCGCGTACATGTGGATGGGGTTCACGTCTCCGGACACCAACGCATACCGTCGACCGGCGTCCTCACCGAAGCGCAGCTGCACCACTGCTCGGGTGGCGAGGTTGCTCACGTCGGGTGGGGTGTCGGTCTCAGCGTGCTCGTCGCCACCGCCGCGGGCCAGGTAGGTACTCATGCCTCGCCACACCACCGCACCACCGGAGGACACCTCCGCCACGAGGTCGACGAGCCGGCCGCGGCGGTGTGGCCGCAGGTCCGCGGCGTGCACGACGACGTCGAGCGACTCGCCGTACTCGAGCGGACGCGTCCAAGTGATCCGGTTCTCGACGTGGACCAGTCCCACCATCGGCACGGGGAAGTCGCGCCGCGACATCACGGCCGTCTGCAGTGGGAAGCCGAGCAGGTGCGGCCAGGTCACCGGCGGATGTGCACCGAGGCCGAACGCGCACACGTGGGCGTAGTCGGCCACCGCGGAGGGCTCCACCGGGATTCCTCGCCGTTCGGCCACCACGTCCGGAAGCGACGAACCGGTATGCCGACCGTTTACGACCGCGTCCGCGAAGAGCCGCGGCAGTCCGGGCGCCGAGTCGAACCGCAGCGTCTCGACCACGTCAGGCTCCCAGCAGGCTCTGGCCGCAGACGCGGACCACGTTGCCGGTGACGCCGGCGTTGGCGTCCTGGCTGAGCCAGGCCACCGTCTCGGCGACATCGACTGGCAAGCCGCCCTGCTGCAGGGAGCTCAGCCGGCGACCCACCTCCCGCGTGGCCAGCGGGATCTTCGCGGTCATCTCGGTCTCGATGAACCCTGGCGCCACGGCGTTGACCGTGATCCGCCGAGCCTGCAGCTCCGGGTCGGCCCCGAGGGCTTGGACCAGTCCCACGATCCCCGCCTTGGACGCCGCGTAGTTCGTCTGTCCCCGGTTCCCTGCGATCCCGGCGATCGAGGACACACAGACGACGTGACCGCCGTCGGCCAGCCCGTCCGGCGCGAGGATCGCCTCGTTCATCCGGATAACTGAGCCGAGGTTGACGTCGACGACCGAGGACCAGCGCGACTGGTCCATGTTGGCCAGCAGCTTGTCGCGCGTGATGCCCGCGTTGTGGACCATGACGTCCAGCGAGCCGTGCCGGGAACGGGCGTGGTCGACGATCCGGCGCCCGGCATCCGGGGACGTCACGTCCACCTGAAGAGCGGTCCCGCCGAGTCGGTTTGCGTTGCGGGCCAATGCTTCCCCGGCGGCAGGGACGTCGACGCAGACCACCGTCGCACCGTCACGGGACAGCACGTCGGCGATCGCCGAGCCGATTCCGCGGGCGGCGCCGGTGACGACAGCGACCTTGCCCGACAACGGGGTATGCCAGTCGGCCGGTGCCGTTGCCGGCCCGCCGTACGCGGCACCCACCGTGACCACCTGTCCGTCGACGTAGGCCGAACGCCCGGACAGGAAGAACCGCAGCGCGGCGTCGGCGTTCGCCTCCTCGCCCTCCAGGACGGTGACGAGGTTGGCGGTGGCCCCGGCCCGCAGCTCCTTGCCGATCGATCGCACGATGCCCTCGACGGCCCGCCGAGTGGCGGGGAGCATCGCGTCCGCCCCAGCCGTCGCCACGGACCCGCCGAACACCACAACCCGCCCACTCGGGCCCAGCCGCCTCAACGCCGGTCCGAGCACCGTCCGGAAGATGTCGAGATCGCTCAGCTGGGTCCCGCGCGACAGATCGAGGACGACGGCGCCGACCCGCTGACCGTTGCTCAGCTCGGCGGCGGATGGGATGACGTCGATGGCCTCGCCGCGCAGCATCTCCGCCGCACGTGCGGCCAGCGGCGCCGCCCCCACTCCTGCCACGAGGACCGGACCCGGCACGAGAGGCTCCTCCGGCGCATACCGACGGAGCCGGGCCGGCCTCGGCAGGCCGAGCCGGGACGCGACCTGCTTGCCGACCTTGCTGTTGACCAGGTCGCTGTAGGTGTCGGCCACGGGTCAGGCCGCCTCGAGGACCGCGACCACGCCCTGGCCGCCCGCCGCGCAGATCGAGATCAACCCCCGCGCCCCAGAACCCCTGTCGTGCAACAGCTTTGCCAATGTGCCGACGATCCGCGCGCCGGTCGCCGCGAACGGGTGCCCGGTTGCCAGCGAGGAACCCGTGACGTTGAGACGGTCCTGGTCGATCGCGCCGAGCGGAGCGTCCAGCCCGAGCCGGTCACGACAGAACGCCTCGTCGAGCCACGCGGCCTGCGTCGTCAGCACGGTCGCCGCGAACGCCTCGTGGATCTCGACCAGCTCAAAGTCCTGGAGCTTCATCCCGACCCTCGCGAGGAGGCGAGGCACCGCATACGACGGCGCCATGAGCAAGCCCTCTCCCCCATGTACGTAGTCCACCGCCGCGGTCTCCGCGTCGACAAGGTAGGCCAGCGGCGGCAGGCCGTGCGCCGCCGCCCACTCCTCGCTGCCGAGCAGGACTGCGGCGGCACCGTCGGTGAGAGGTGTCGAGTTGCCGGCCGTCATCGTGGCGCCCTCACCTTTGCCGAACACCGGCGGCAAGGCGCCGAGCTTCTCCATGGACGTGTCGGCGCGCAAGTTCGTGTCGCGGGAAACGCCGAGGTACGGCGTGACGAGGTCGTCGAAGAACCCCGAGTCGTATGCGGCGGACAGCCGCTGGTGGCTGCGCAGGGTCACCTCGTCCTGAGCCTCGCGGGTGATCCCCCACTCCTTGGCCGTAATCGCCATGTGCTCGCCCATCGAGAGTCCCGTGCGCGGCTCGACGTTCCGGGGCGCGGACGGCACCAGATGTCCAGGCCGAATCGCTGCAAAGGCCTTGGCCCGGTCGACCGCGGATCGGGCAGCGTTGGCCCGGAGCAACGCCTTGCGCAAGCCCTCGCTGACGGCGATGGGTGCATCGGACGCGGAGTCGACGCCTCCGGCAATCCCGGACTCGGCCTGCCCGAGCGCGATCTTGTTGGCGACGAGGATCGTCGTCTCGAGACTGGTGCCGCAGGCCTGCTGGACATCGTAGGCCGGGGTGGTCGACGCGAGCGACGAACCGAGGACCGCCTCCCGAGTGAGGTTGAAGTCTCGGCTGTGCTTGAGCACGGCGCCGGCCGCCACTTCGCCGACCTGCTCGCCAGCGAGCCCGAACCGAGCGACCAGACCTTCGAGCGCCGTCGTCAGCATGTCCTGGTTGGACGCCTTGGCGTACGCGCCGTTGGCTCGGGCGAAGGGGATCCGGTTGCCGCCGAGGATCGCGGCACGACGGGGAGCGGACCGAGCCCCGGACAGATTCGGAGACGCGTCAGGCGCCGGAGTCGTGGTGGTGCGAGGAGCGGTGGCGCGGGGGGTGGTCGAGGCGGGCATAAAGGCAAGGTTACCAGCGGGTAACTACCGCATCCCAGAGATGTGATGCGCTACTCCGAGCTCACCCCGACCAGCACCTGGTCGCCTACTGAGACGTCGCCCGGGACCGGCACGTCCGCATACACGCCGGCGCAGTCTCCCGCCAACGACGTGACGTCGAGCTGGACGCTGCCGATGCGCAGGCGGCGCCCGACCAGACCATGCAGCGCTTCGGACTCGATGTCGACGATGAGGTTGGCTCGCGGGTGAAGGTCGATGTAGTCCCCCACAGCGACGAGATGGACCGGCGACTTCTTCCGCCGGTCGCCGTCCAACCCTGCCGGCGACACGTACGACGTCCGCAGCGTCTGGCCCGGCTGGTCCCGGTCGGGGTAGATGAGGATGCTCGACACGCGGGCCATGCGCACACCGTAGCCGCTGGCGGCGACCGCACGAGGCGGCATTCTGGGTCCGAAAGCGGGTGGTGTCTCAGCCCGTTCCGAAGGCGGCGAAGAACTTGTCGCGGAACGCATCCATCGGCCAGACGACGGCGTCAGGACCGGGTCGCAGCCCCGGCTGCCAGGCCCAGCTCGTCGTCCGGTCGAGGACCGCGGGATCCTTGGCGATCACCGAGACCGGGACGTCGTGACTCGCGCCCGCGCCGGAGATCACAGCGGACGGCTGGTGGTCGCCGAGGACAACCAGAACGAGGTTGTCGTCGTGCGCGTTCTCCACGAACGACGTGAGTGAGTCGAGCGCGTAGGCGACCGAGTCGGCGTACGCCTGCTTGACCTTTGTCGAGTCGCTCCAGACCGCGTCCGCCGAGGCGGCCTGCTCGAGGACCGACTGGTATGCGGACCCGTCGCCTAGGGCGGCCGGGTCCAACAGCCGCGGCAGCGGCGCCCAGGGAGTGTGGCTTGACACCAGGTCTATCTCGGCCATGAGCGGCGGCCGCGGTCCGGCCTTGAGCTCACGCCGAGCGATGGTGGCAAGGGTGAACTGGTCCGGCACCGTCGCATACCCGAACTTCGGCCCGTGGTAGTCGAGGCTTGGTCCGTCATAGAGCGCGTCGTATCCGTAGAAGCGGGTGACCGGAGAAATGTCCGCCTCGTCGGCCGGGCTGACGAGCACGGTGCGCCAGCCAGCCGACCCGAACGCCGAGGCCAGGGTCAGCCGCTGGCTCGAGAGGACGGCGTTGTAGCGAACCTGGTCGGTGATGGGCAGGCCGGTCTCGAGCGTGGAGTGGGCGAGCCAGCTGAGGCCACCGAAGGTCGGGGACGTGAGGTAGGCGCTGCGGCCTGTGAAGCCTTGCGCACCAAGGCGATTTGTGGCCCGGTCGACGGCTGCGGTGACCGTCGGACCGTGTGCCGGATCCTCGAGCGCCACCCGGCCGTAGCTCTCGACAAACACGACAAGGACGTCCTTGCCGGTCAAACCGGCGAGGAGACGGTCGGGCGACCCCGCCGCATACGGGTCGCTCGCGGCGAGCCGCTCGAACTCGGCGCGGCTGGCGATGCCGCGGTTGACGTCCCGCACATGATCGGCCGCGACGGTGGACGTCTGGGCGGAGGCGACCCGCAGGTTCGGCCCCACCGTGGTTCCCACGATGGCGAAGAGCGCCCACACCGCTCCGAGGACCACAACGGCGACGGCCGCCGGGCGCCGGTGCCGGTTCGCGACTCGCGCCACACGGACGGCTGCCAGAGGCAGGAACACCAATGCGGACACGGCGGCGAGCGCCAACGCGACCGCGACCAGAACCGCCCGGACGCTGCCGACGCTGTCGCGCAGAACGCCGTAACCCGCGCCGGCGTACGCCGGGTCCGACAGCGGGTCGAACGTGCGGTAGAAGCCGACGAGCATCCCGATGTCCAGCGCCTTGAGGAGAAGGACAAGCGCGATGGCCAGTCCAGCAAGCGCCGCCAAGACCGTCCGAACTCTCCGCGGCAGAAGCAGCGCCACGGCAACGAGAGCGACGAGCTCGACGGGGATCCGCGCGAAGGCCCAGACCGACAGCTCCTCCGGCCGGTTGGGCAGATCAAGGGCGGCCCAGAGGACGACGACGGCAATTCCGGTGAGGAGTGCGCCGAGAACACGTCGCCCAGTCCGGTGGCTTGGCTCGTGGGGCGCGGCCGGAGGCTCGGCCGGCCGGGACAGCGTGTCGGTGTCAGCCACCGGTGGTCCGGGCCAGCTGGACGACGGACGGGCCTGCAGATGCCCGCCCGTACCTGGTCAGTGCCTGGTGACGTCGGGACAGCCAGATCACGTCGCTCCCGAACGACTCCGCCAGCAGGCCCAACGCGACGAGGACAAGCGCAGAGGCCGCGACCGTCGGGACCAGACCGGAAACCACGAACGCCAGGGTGACGCCCTGGACCGCCGCGACGACCTTGCGCCAATGCCGCCGCGGAACCGGCACCCGCAGCCACGGCCAGAGTCGCTCGGCGAGCAGCAACGCATACCGGGCGAAGCCGATCGCCAGGACCCACCAGCCGACGACCGGCCCCGCGGCAACGCTGAGGACGAGGATGAGGAAGGCGTCGGTCTCCATGTCGAACCGGGCGCCGAGCGCCGTGACGGACCGGGTGAGGCGAGCGACTCGGCCGTCGACCAGGTCAAGGACGAGCGCCACGACAGTCAGCGACATGAGCAGTGTGCGGTGGTCCAGGCCGGCGAAGGAGGCCGCCACGAGCGCGGCTACCGCCTGTCCGAGCGTGCCCCGGACCAGGGTCACCACGTTTGCGGGCCCGAATCGGGTGGTCCCTGTGCGGTGTAGGCCCACAGCCAGCAACGCGGCGCTGATCGCGGAGGCGGCCAGCCCCGCCGTCCACCCGACGGCGCCGAGCCCGACGGCGCCCTGGACGAGGGCCAGGAGGGCCACGAGCAGGACCAGGCCGGTGACCGGTGCGCGCTGAACCGTCCCCACGGGACCTCCGTCTCTAGGAGTACACAGGATGCAACGGGTCCCCGGACATCCCCCGGGCCCTGCCCACAAGGACGCACAGAGGACTCTGGCGGTTCACCGGTGGGGTGGCTCTCCGGGGACTGCATCGTCAGAGGAGGGACGTACGGTCGTCCTGAGACACGGAGGTGGCAGTCGTTTGTGACGCGTGATTCGGTCGCGTTCTGGATCCGGGCTCCCGGCGTCGGGGAGCTGCGGAGAGCGACGATTCCGGCGGTGGGCGACGGCGAGGTGCTCGTGCGCGCCCTCCGGTCCGGGGTCAGCCGCGGCACGGAGACGCTCGTCTTTCGGGGTGAGGTACCGCCAACCGAGTATGCGCGAATGCGGGCGCCCTTCCAGGAGGGCGAGTTCCCGGGACCGGTCAAGTACGGCTACCTCAACGTCGGAGTCGTCGAACAGGGCCCACCCGATCTGGAAGGACGGGTGGTCTTCTGTCTCTACCCGCACCAGTCCTGGTACGTCGTGCCGGCCTCGTCGGTCGTGCCGGTTCCGGATGACGTTCCACCGGAACGGGCGGTGCTGGCCGGCACGGTCGAGACGGCGGTCAACGCGCTCTGGGACGCCCCTCCACTGGTCGGGGACCGGGTGACCGTCGTCGGAGCGGGCATGGTCGGCTGCTCGGTCGCCCGGGTCGCGGCCGGGATTCCAGGGACTCGGGTGACCCTCGTCGACGTGGACCCGTCGCGAGCGGCCGTGGCGGAGGCCCTCGAGGTGCGTTTCGCCGGTCCCGACGCTGCTGAGGGAGGTCAGGATCTTGTCGTCCACACCACTGCGACCTCGGCTGGCTTGCAGACCAGCCTGTCCCTGCTGGCGCCGGACACGTCCGTCCTCGACCTGAGCTGGTACGGCCAACGCGAGGTCCATCTGTCCCTCGGGAGCCGGTTCCACTCCGAGCGGCTCGGGATCCGGGCCAGCCAGGTCGGGACGGTCGCGCCGTCCCGAGCGGGCCGCCGGACGTATCTCGACCGGCTTCAGCTGGCTCTCCGCCTCCTGCGCGACCCCGCGTTCGACGCACTCCTCACCGGGACGTCGACCTTGGCCGCGTTGCCCGGCATCATGGCTCGTCTCGCCAACGGCGACAGCCGGACCCTGTGCCACACCGTGACCTACGAGGAGGACTGAACGTGTATGCGGTCACGGTCGCCGACCACATGATGGTCGCGCACACCCTCCGCGGAGAGGCGTTCGGGCCGGCGCAGTCGCTCCACGGTGCCACGTATGTCGTCGAGGCCACCTTCCGCCGCGACGCCCTGGACCCGGACGGGATCGTCGTCGACATCGGACTGGCGAGCACCGCGCTGAGAGGGGTCGTGGGGGCACTCACGTATCGGAACCTCGACGACCTGCCCAACTTCGCCGGCGTCAACACCACGACCGAGGTGCTCGCCCGACACGTCGCCGAGGCGCTCGCCACGAAGGTCGCCGACGGGACGCTGGGTCCCCACGCCGGAGGAATTACCGCGGTCGCCGTCACCTTGCGCGAAAACCCGCTCGCCTGGGCCTCCTACGAGCGGGCGTTATGAGGCTCGCCGTTCACATCGTCATGCCGGCGGGGGTCCGCGACCCCGCGCGGCCCAGCGGCGGCAACCTCTACGACGTCCGGGTATGCGACGGGCTGGCGGCGCGCGGCTGGTCCGTTCGCGAGCATGAGGTCGCCGGAGACTGGCCGTGGCCCGACGTCGAGGCTCGGGAGCGGCTCGCGAATGCTGTGCGGTCGGTCCCAGACGGCGAGCCGGTCCTCGTCGACGGGCTCGTCGGGTCCGTAGCTCCGGAAGCGCTTGTCAGCCAAGCAGATCGGCTGCGACTGGGTGTGTTGCTGCACATGCCCCTGGGTCATGCGTTCGCGTGCTCACCATCCGTAGTGGCTGCCGAGGCGGAGGTCCTCGCCGCGGCCGACGTCGTGGTCGTCACCAGCGAGTGGACGCGCGACTGGCTGCTGGACGCATACCGACTCAATCCCGTCCAGATCCGTGTGGCGCGGCCCGGGGCGGACCCGGCTCCGCTGGCCCCCGGGTCGGAGATCGGCAACCGGCTGCTGGCCGTCGGCCCGATCTCTCACGGCAAGGGCCACGACACACTGGTCGGGGCCCTGAGCCGGCTCGAGGACCTGGACTGGGAGGTTGTATGCGTCGGGTCGCTGACCGTCGATCCCGAGACCGCGGCGGACGTCGAGCGATGGGCGGCGGTCGCTGGCGGCCGGGTCCGCGTCACTGGGCCGCTCGCCGCGGGTGCCCTGAAGGCGGCCTATGCGTCGGCTGACCTCCTCGTTCATGCGTCGAGGTCGGAGACCTACGGGATGGTGCTAACCGAAGCACTCGCCCGCGGTCTCCCGGTCGTGGCGACGACAGTCGGCGGCACCCGCGAGGCGCTGGGCATGACGCACAAAGGACCGCCGGGTCTGTTGGTGACTCCCGGAGACCCGGCTGCCCTGGCCGCCGCCCTGCGGCTCTGGCTGACCGACGAGGAGACCCGGGGGTGCCTGCGTCGGGCGGCTAGAGTGCGCCGCACAGAACTGCCAGCGTGGAACGCGACGGTCGACGCCGTGCATGACGCCCTCGCGTCGACGGTGACCGCTGGAGCGGTCCCATGACGATGGCCCGGATGCGGCAGTGGGCCGGGCCGGTGGCCGGCCTGGTGCTCCTCGTCCTGCTGGTGTGGCGGTTCGGGGCCGACGCGTTCCTCGACGGTGTTCGGCGCCTGGACGCCGGCACGGTCGCGGTGGCCGTCGGCGTCGGCGTCGTCACGACCGTGGCCGCCGCCTGGCGCTGGACGGTCGTCGCGCGCGGCATCGGTCTCAGGGTCCCGCTGCGCTCAGCGGTCGCGGCCTACTACCGCTCGCAGCTGGTCAACGTCACCGTCCCCGGTGGAGTGGTCGGCGACGTGGAGAGGGCAGTGCGGCATGGTCGCGGCTCCGGAGCGCTCGGCGCGTCAGTCCGGTCCGTGGGCTGGGAGCGGTTCGCGGGGCAGGCGGTCCAGCTCGCGTTGACCGCGGCAATGCTCCTGGCGGTGCCGTCGGCCTTCCGCGCGCTGACTGGGTGGGTCGCCGTCGGGCTCCTCTCCGTCGTCCTTGCTGCGGCCGCCGCCTGGGCGGCAGCCGCATGGCTCGGGAGGCGGGCGTTCGGTGGCCGGCTGGCGGCGGCGCTGCAGATCGCCGTCAGCGACCTGCGCGAGGGACTGCTGTCTCGCGACACTTGGCCGCGCGTGCTGGTGGCGTCCGTCGTGGTGGTTGCCGGGCACGCCACCGTCCTTGCCGTCGCGATGCGCGCAACCGGTCTCGACGTCGGGCACAGCACTCTCGTCCCCTTGGCCTTGGTGGTGCTGGCGGGCGCAGCAGTGCCCGCCAACGTCGCGGGCTGGGGTCCGCGGGAGGGCGTCGCCGCCTGGGCCTTCGCGGCGACCGGGCTCGGAGCGACCGCCGGCGTGACGGCATGCGCCGCATACGGAGCCCTGGTCCTCCTCGCCGCCCTGCCTGGAGCGGTGGTGCTGCTCGTGCAGCTGCTGCGCGGACATCACTTCTCGATCGAGCGGGAGCGGCGACCTGAGCGGGTGACTGCTGATGCCTGACCGCCCGTACACGGTGCTGAGCTGCTGCGTGTCGCTCGACGGGTATCTCGACGACGCCGGACCGGAGCGGCTCGTCCTCTCTCCCGCCGCCGATCTGGACCGGGTTGACGCTGAGCGGGCTGGTTGTGACGCGATCCTCGTCGGAGCTGAGACCGTTCGGCGGGACGACCCGCGGTTGCTGGTCCGCAGCGACGCCTGCCGCGCCTCGCGCGTCGCGCGTGGGCTGCCACCGACGCCCTTGCGGGTGACGGTCACCCGCGGCGGAAACCTGCCACCGGACGCGCGCATCTTCACCGAACCCGGTTCCGGCACGCTGGTTTACGCCCCGACGTCGGCAGTGGAGCCGCTGGCAAATCGGCTGCAAGGGAGCGCGACCGTCGTCCACGCCGGAGCTCGTGTCGAGCT
This sequence comes from Actinomycetota bacterium, assembly GCA_046733835.1. GTDB lineage: Bacteria > Actinomycetota > Actinomycetes > Actinomycetales > Dermatophilaceae > Lapillicoccus. The sequence continues at coordinate 3,298 of JBKPQA010000290.1, read as the reverse complement.
GTCCTGGGTCCTGACGGATCTCGCCAGCCGCGGGGTTGCCCGGCTCATGGTCGAAGGCGGCCGGCGCGTCCTCACCTCGTTCCTCACGACCGACCTCGTCGACGAGCTCCAGCTGGTCGTGGCGCCGCTGTTCGTGGGTGATCCGCAGGCGCCACGGTTCGTCGATGCCGGAGCGTTTCCGTGGACCGTGACGAACAGAGCGCGGCTGGCCGACCTACGGCAGATCGGCGACGCCGCCCTGCTGCGCTATGCCCTGTCCGAGCGTTACTCCGTGCCGCTTCAGGAAGGCTGACCGTGTCGACGAACCTGCCTCGCGCCACTATTCGTAGCCAGATCACCATCCCGCTGCGGATGGGCGACGGGTTCGCGACCACCGCGCAAGCGTTCACCTTCGAAGGGCTGGTCGACGGCCGCGAGCACCTCGCTCTCGGACTCGGCTCGTCCGCGCGAACACCGCCGCGAGAGGACGCGCCTCGGCCCACCCTTGTTCGGTTGCACAGCGAGTGCCTCACCGGCGACGTTCTTGGTTCCCAGCGATGCGACTGCGGGCCGCAATTGCGTGAGGCGGTCGGCCGCCTCGACCGGGCCGGTGGCTATCTGCTCTACCTGCGCCAGGAGGGGCGCGGCATCGGTCTGTACGCCAAGCTCGACGCCTACCAGCTCCAGAGCCAGGGACTCGACACATATGCGGCGAACGTCGCACTGGGGTTCGACGCCGACGAGCGTGACTACACCGCGGCGGCGCAGATGCTGCTGGCGCTCGGGCTGTCGACGGTGCGGCTGCTCAGCAACAACCCCGACAAGGTGCGGCAGCTCCGGCAGAGCGGCATCACCGTGGCGGAGCAGCTGCCGACCGCGGTGCACGTCAGTCCGGCGAACGCTCGGTATCTCGCGACAAAGGCGGCCGGTGGACACCTACTCGACCTGGGCACCTGAACCGCCCACCGGTGGCCGGACGTGGCGCCAGAGCGAAGGATGGTTGGACGTGAAGGGATTCGCACCCCCTCTCGCGCGTGAATCCTTCGGGGAAATCCGGAACCGTCTGTCGCCGTCCGCGCCGTCGGCGCCGTTGTGGCGTTGTCGCACGCCAACGGGACGGTCTAGCGAGCATTCGCGCCCTATCTGAACACCGGCACGAGCTGTGCGTCGTGTCCAACCGACGCCCACCCGAGCGGGTGGCGTCATGAGCTGGCAGGCGGTTGACGACCGCTTCGTCTCACACCGCAAGCGCATGGCGATGATTGGTCACCGGCATCACGCGACAGCGCTCGCGCTGTGGGTGCTGGCGTTGTCCTGGTGCGGGTCGCAGGACCTTTAGCGACTGACCGGCGAAGTACCGCCGTATCTGCCCTACACGCTGGGGCTGCCCGACGCTGAGGACGGCGCACCGCTCCTCGTCGAAGCCGGGCTCTGGGGGGACACGCCGGACGGTTGGCGCTTTCACGACTGGGACCATTGGAACGGTCCCGACGCGCGGGCGCACCGCACCACAGAGAAGACGCGGCGGCGGGTGCAGAAGTCGCGGATTCGCAAGTGCGAGAACGGTCAGCACTCGAAGGACTGCCCGACGACCGACCTCGACGGGGACCCCCGGACCTGTCCGCGACGGGCTGGGAGCAAGGCTCAGGAGAGCGTAGCGTTACGCCGCGTAACGCTACGCCGGGTCGGGTGGGGTCGGGTCGGGTCGGGAACCTCTACTACGGAACTACGCCTAGAAGAAGGACCGCATGGCAGCGACCACGAGAGCGAGGATCCGTGGGCCTCATGACCGCCGAGCCGTTCGACTGTTTCCCCGCCTGCTCGAGCCTGCGCCGCGCCGAGCTCCTATTGAACGAACCCCCACACCTGGGGTGTCGAGGACTCTTCCTCGATGAACGTCCAACCGGCCGGGGAGAACGTCAACGTGGTGCCTTGGCCAGTCTCGCCAGTCTCGCCAGTCTCGATGACAAGCAGACCGTTGCCGTCGACTCGCCAACGCGCCTCGTCCGGAAAGTCACGCGAGCCCGACGGAGTGTTCAGAGTGAAGGCCACTTCGGCAGCGTAGTCACCGACCCCCTCATTTTTCTGGGTGTCATCCGTCACCACGGACCCCCAGCAGTCTTTGTCTACGACGAGCCCTAACGCCGGCGGACGGCGGTGAAGTGGATCTAGCCGCCTCGCCTGCCGAGACCCTTGAGCTCCCTTTCGTTTTCTTGACCCTTGATCAATATGTCGTCGAATCCTCTGTGCCAGTCCCTGTGCAGCCGCTGGAAGCGGGGTATGCGAGGTACCACCGCGCCGCACTCGTTGCAGATGTAGCCGGCGGAAGATGAGTCGTCGTATCCGGTGAGGTCGGCGTCGGAGGGTTCATCAGTCATGACGCAACAGTCCCACGGCCGACCCGCGGCCGTAAGCGCCCGGCCAGGCGAGTTGGCTGGCGGAGCATCCCGAATGGATAGGCGGACTCGTCCCGTCATCCGCCGGGAGAGGATGACCTGATGACCGATCCGCTGGCCGACCTGTCTTCTGAGGAGCAGTGGGCGGCTGGCGCGGTCGCTCGGGCTACGGGCGCCACCGCGGAGGCCCATGACATTGGCGGGTGGCAAGGTGTGGTCGACGTGACCCTGACCTACCCGAACGGCCGGAGCGGGGCGGTCGAGGTCACCTCGTACGCCGAAGAGGGGACGCAGGAGCGCGATGTCATCCTGGCCGGACGGCATTACCGGTGGCCGAACCCCGGCGCTGGGCACTGGTCCATCACGTTGCGCCCCTCCGCGCGGATCGCGGCGCTGAAACGCCCGGTACGGCCGGATTATCGCTCTTTGCGAGCGGGGTGGCGAGACCAGTCCTCGGCATCTGCCGCACCCTTGGACTCCTTGCGGTCGTTCGCCAGCTCCTGCCATTCGCAGAACGCGGCGACCAGGCCGTCCTCGAGGCCTCGCTGGTATTCGTTGTCGGGCATGCTGTGATTCACGACTGTCTCCACTCTGGTTGGTGATGGTCGAGGCCCTGGTCGGTGCTGAGAACACCGGCCGAGGCCGCTTTCGGTCAGAAGAGGAGTCGCCTTCCGACACGTATCCGACACGCGCGGATAAAAGATGAAGGCCCTCCTTCTACGTTTCCGCAGTTCAGAGGGCCTTTTGCTCGGTGGACGTGAAGGGACTCGAACTCGTTTGTTGACGCCTAGAACTAGGCTCCCGCGCGAGCACGAATACTGGCAGAATGGGCCTCTGACCTGCAGTTATACATGCGTCGGCTGCTGACACTCGCGGCCATGGTCGGCCATGAATAGCCACCCATCTGACACGTATCTGACACG
>JBKPQA010000289.1:0-4783 GCA_046733835.1 Actinomycetota bacterium | reverse complement strand
CGGCCGCGGAGCGGGCCGGGGTGTTCCTGCGGGAGGCGCTGTGGTCCGCATACCTGCCGAAGTTCGACGTCATCCGGCAGCTGCTGGACGACGAGATACTGGGCACCATCCACTCGGTCCAGGCGGACATGGGTGAGTACTTCGCCGCCGACCACCGCATCATGAGGGCGGACCTCTTCGGCGGGCCGCGGTACGACCTGCTGACCTATCCGCGCTGGTTCGCGCGGTGGGTGCTGGGCCCGCCGCACGTCGTACACGAAGTGGCAACCGTCGCCCCACCCGAGCTGAGCCCAAGCGGCGTGGAGGGCCAGATCGCCGTGGTTCAGCGGCACGCGAACGACACCGTGGCATCGCTCTTCGTCAGCGTGCTCGGCGACACCCCGACGACCGCAACCGTCGTCGGTTCGAAGGCGGCACTCCGGATCGACGGCCCGTTCTACCAACCTGGTGGCTTCTCGCTGCGGTCGCACGACGGCCGCGAACTGCGCTACGACGAGCCCCGGATCGCCCACGACGGCTTGCACTATGAGGCGGCGGATGTCGCCCGGACCCTTGCCCCATCCCGAGACGAGAGGACCAGCACTCATGCCTGACCAGGCTTCCAAGGCCACGAACCCCGACTCGCGCTACAACCGGCTCACCATCGGGGTGTGCCCGGACCAGTGGGGCGTGTGGTTCCCCGAGGACGAGAAGCAGATCCCCTGGCAGAAGGCGCTGGACGAGATGGCCGAGGCGGGCTTCTCCATCATGGAGACAGGGCCCTTCGGCTACTTCCCGACGGACCCCGCGCAGCTCCAGGAGGAGATGGACAAGCGCGGTTTTCGGGTGGTGGCCGGCACCGGCTGGGGCATACTCCACAAGCCCGAGGCGTGGGCCGAGACGGAGAAGACCTTCCGCGCCATCGCCGAGACGCACGCTGCGGTCGGCGCGGAGTACGTCGTGCACCTGCCGCCGCTGTTCCGGGACGACAAGACATGGGAGTACACGGACGACCGCGTACTCTCCCCAGAAGCGTGGAACCACTACATCTCCAACGCGGACCGGCTCGGGCGCATCCTCAAGGAGGACTACGGGCTGAAGATGGTGCTCCACCCGCACGGCGACAGCCACATCGAGACGCCGGAGGACATCGACCGGATCTTCCAGGCCACTGACCCGGAGTACGTCGGGTTCTGTTTGGACACCGGTCACATCGTCTACGGCGGCGGCGACCCGGTGGAGCTCTGCCGCAAGTACCCCGAGCGGATCTCGTACGTCCACATCAAGGCCATGGACCCCGCCCTCGTGCAGCAGGCCCACGACGAGGACTGGCCGTTCGGACTGGCCGTGGCCAAGGGCTGCTCGGTCGCGCCGCCTGCCGGAGCTCCGGACATGGGCGGCCTCATCGAGGCACTGGCCGACCTGGACAAGGAGCTCTACGTGATCTGCGAGCAGGACATGTACCCCACCGACCCGGGCGCCCCCCTGCCCATCGCCATCCAGACCCGCGAGTACCTCGCCTCCCTCGGCCTCGGCATCAAGTGACAACGTGAGGAATGACCGGCTGTGACAATCAGAATCGGCATGATCGGCCCCGGCGGCATGGGGCAGGCCCACATCGACCGGATCCACACGGTCATCGCCGGCGGCCGGGTGGTCGCCGTGTCAGACGTCGACGCCGCCCGCGCCAAGGAGGTGGCCGAGCGGATCGGGGCCACCGCATACCCGGACTCCGCGAGCCTCATCGACTCGGACGTCGACGCCGTGATGATCTGCAGCTACGGCCCGGCGCACGAGGCGGACGTCCTCGCCTGCATCGCCGCCGGCAAGCCGGTGTTCTGCGAGAAGCCGCTGACACCGACGGCCGATGCGGCGCTGCGGATCATGCAGGCCGAGCAGGCCGCGGGGCGCCGGCTCGTCACCGTAGGGTTCATGCGGCGGTTCGACCGGTCGTACCGGGAGATGAAGGCCTTGCTGGACTCCGGTGACCTCGGCGAGACGCTCATGGTGCACTGCGCCCACCGCAACCCGACCGTCCCCGAGATCTACACCTGGGACATGGCCATCAACGACACGGCCATCCACGAGGTCGACACCATGCGGTGGCTGCTGGGTGAGGAGTTCGTCTCGGCGCGGGTCGACAAGCCGAAGCGGACGTCGCTGCGATTCGAGCACCTCCAGGACCCGCTGGTCCTCGTGCTCGAGAGCGAGTCCGGCGTGCGCGTCGACGACGAGATCTTCGTCAACGCTCAGTACGGCTACGACATCCGGTGCGAGGCGGTGGCCGAGAAGGGCACCGTGTCACTCGCCGACCAGAATGTCGTCGACGTCCGTGACGGCAGCGGTCACCGCAACCGCGTCGCGCGCGACCACAACGACCGCTTCTGGGGCGCCTTCGTCACGGAGGTCCAGGAGTGGATCGACGCGATCTACCGCGGCGAACACACTGGGTCGTCGTCGTGGGACGGGTATGCGGCGGCCTGTGTATGCGACGCGGGCGTCAAGGCACTCACGGACGACGGCGTCGTCAAGGTCGAGATGATCGCGAAGCCTGACTTCTACGTCTGACTGCTGCCCAGAAGCGCATCACCGCCCGGCTCACCGCCGTGCTGATGCACACCTTGAGCGATCGAATCGGCCCGAGCTGGAAGCGTGACCCGGTTCGCCGAACGCGGTGCGCCCAAACCGGGGTCACGCCCTTGCCACTCAGTGGTGGTGAGTCGGCTGGAAGTAGTGGCTCACCGTCCAGTCGGACAACTGCAGGCCTAGGTTTCGGCTGGCGATGTCGGCGAAGCGGAAGTGGATGCCCAACCACACTCTCGCGTCCACCACGTCCGCTCGTAGTGCCGGGCTGGTGTCGTAGTGGCGGGTGACGCCGGGAACGGCGGTCGAGATCAGTGTCAGGTTCAGGTGCCGGGTGCGGAACAGCTGTTCAAGGGCGCCGGTGGTGGTCGCGCTGACCGCGTTGTAGCCGCTGGAGTAGTCGGGGTATGGCGGCGTGACGAGCAGTGGCACCCAGTTGGGGTCGGCGGTGGTGGCGGGGTTGCCGTCCGTGTCGGCCAGGTTGATGGCGGTGACCGGCCGCCACAGACCGTAGAGGTACTTCGCGCGCCAGACGGTGATGATCGCGTCGGCGGTGCTCATGTCGGCCGCGGCGAACATGCGGGCGGACTCGGCGATGTCCAGGTGTCGGGTGCTGGCCTGGTCACGCAACATGGCGTTGAACTGGACCATGGTGTTCCCCGAGAAGAACGTTGCCGTGGCTGTCTGCTCGGCCGACCGAGCCGTCGAGGCCGCCGAACCATAAGCCTTCACCTCGTTGAAGTCCCGTGTGTACAGGTCTGAGGTGAGCGTCGGCGGCGGAGGTGGCCCGAACTGAGTTGCGCTCCGCACCAGCAGCGGGGCGACGAAGCCCAGCCACGGGTCGAACATCGGAAACAGCGCTGGTGGTGTCGGACGCCAGACCCCAGGTGCTGCCGGTTGGGTGAACAAGATGGGAGCGTCACGCCCGTCGTGCGCGCGAAGCGCGATGAGGTTGTCCGCGGCGCGGGTGCCGTAGGTGACGCCGTTTTCCTTGGCTCGCCCGTCCGGGATCTGCGCCAGCGAGGCGGCGTATGCGGCGTCCAGGGTGTTCTGCGCGTAGGGGAAGTAGGTGGTCAGCACTCGGTGGGCGGCCGCTACCGCCGCGGCCTCCGGAGAGCTCGGGTGCGGGGCGCGGTCGTGGAAGGCGTACGGCGCATACCCCCCAACGATGCCGACGACGGCGTCGTAGACGGCGGCTTGGACGAAGCCGAGGTACAGGAAGACCTGGGGATGTCCCGTCTTCGTCGGGTCGCCCACCAGCGTGTTCACGGCGATCGCGTTCCAATCCGAGATCACCTTCGGATCGCTGGCGGGCGGCTTGGCCGAAGCCGTCCCGCTTGTGGCGGGCACTACAGCCAGCACGAGCAGGAATGCGGCAGCCAGGCTCCACAGTCGGCGCTTGGCGTGGGGCGGGTGCAGTCTGGAGCGTGGAGAGGACTGAAGAGGGTCCTCAAGAGGGGACCGCGGGGTGGGTTGACTGGGCATGCCGAACTCCCTCCCCGGCGGGCGAGGAGCTCTGGTCGAGCGGCACTCCGGATCCGCTTGAAGCCGCCCACGACACGGCTACTTGCCGGGCACCCGGACGCCGTCGCCACGAATGTCGTGCCCGTCGGTTCGATTGAACGAAGTGATGATTCGTGGGGAACGCGTCGGGTCCGACGGTGGTCGGGCTGGGACCGTTCGAGAGGGGCGATAGCCGGTTGAGTTCAATTCTCAACCGCAACAGCGCATTCTAGCGCCGGCCGATCCCGCTATATACGCATTTCCGAGAGATTGCTCACTCTGAAAAGGCTGGGAGCTCTCTGTATTCGCTGAGCGTTAGATTTCGAGGCGGGTGCCCATCACGACGGTCTGTTGAGCTGGCAGCCCGAATCGGACGGATGGGTCGGCGGCGTTGCGGGCCAGCGTGATGAAGAGCAGAGTGCGCCATTTCGACATTCCGCCGCCTTTCGTGTAGCTGAGCGTGGCGCGGGAGACGAAGTACGAGGCGGTGTCGGGATCGAACTCCATCTCCCACCCGTCGGTGCCGCGGGCTTGCCGTAGTCCCCGGGGAATGTCTGGGGTATCCGCGAATCCGAAGTTGAGCAGCAGGTGGACGATTCCGTCGTTGCGATAGCCGAGGTCGTCGATCCTGACCTGCTCATCGGGTGCCACGTGCGGGATGTTCTGAGTCACGGCAGACACGATGACCACGTGTTCGTGCAGGACTTGGTTGTGTTGC
>JBKPQA010000288.1:0-9918 GCA_046733835.1 Actinomycetota bacterium | reverse complement strand
CCTGTCACCCCGACCAATGCGGCCAACGGACTGTGCGTTATTTCTTCGGATCCGCACCGTCTTTGTTGACGTTGAACGTCGGTGTCGCACTGCAGGGCTTGTTGGTGAACTGCAATGTCGGCGAACCCATCGCCTCGCGTTCCACCATGCCGTCCTTGTACAGGTTGTCCTTCACGCTCTTGGAAAAGTCCGGCGGATCTTCGGTCTCGTTGCCGTCCTTTCCGACGAACCGCACCTTGATGTCGTTCGGGTCCACATTCTGGCTGGCGGCAAGATCTTTGTAGCTTTGGACGATCGCCTGCTTTTCCAGCTTCAGCGACGTTCGCGCGCACTCGATCTGGACAAACTGGTTCGTCTGTTTGGTGAGCGCCGAGCGCAGCACCGCTTGCTGCTGCACGTCCCACGACGTGAAGGCCAGCAGGCCCCTGCAGTCCTCGGCTGCAAACCGACCATTGGAGAGCCCCGCCGCCAACCTGCAACCCGCGCCGCCAGCCGCCCGGACGGTCGCGAGGACGCCCTTGGCCAACTCCGTGAGATCAGGGTTGGTGTCCACAATGACGGCGCTGTCGGCCAGGTTGGTGTCATAGACCCACTCGGTCACATCGAGGTCGACGAACTTGACGTCCCTCCCGTCTTCGATCTCATCATGCGCGTGCACTCCTGCGCTGTTGAAACAGCCGCTGCGGATGACTTGGCCCGATTGAATGGTGGCGCCGAAACCGTCGACGGTTAGAGTGCTGAGCTGGTATTTCGTCAGGGCCGACGAACCGGAGACGTCGTACACCGCTTGGGTGCGGCAGTCGACGGCCCTCGGCACGATGTTCAGCAACTTGGCGCTGATATGGCTGTCCTCGGGGGCCGGCAGCTGATGGGGCAGCCCGATCCGGTCCCCTGCAACGAACCCCACGAGGATCAGTCCCAAGGCGATCGCCGCAGCGATGAGCACTGTGCGACTCTTCGTTCGTCCGTCGTCGCGCCTCCGTGGGTCGAGTGACCCTCCCAGGTGGAGCGAAGTTGGCGTCATAGCGGCAACTTTCCTCCACTCGAGCCCACTCACCAAAGGTGAACGAGCCCGCGTCCTGCGTCAGCCCTCGAGGCGCGCGAGCTGGACGCCGCTGCCCCAGGACGCGAAGGTCGGCCATCGTCGCTCCACGACGACCAAGCTCAATAGCAGTCCAGCCAGGACGGCCGTCGCAACGATCCCCGGTAGGAGCAGCGAGACATAGAGGAAGACCAGGACCGCCAGCACCGCCAGCATCCGCGCCGCCCGGAACACCTTGGACATCGCCCACCGTAGATAGATCATCGCGACGAGCATGAGGATGGTGCCGCCGTAGAGCAGGTTCAGGTGGGTGAAGGTCATCGTCGCGAACGGCTCGCTCACCATGTTCTCGAACCCGACGGCGATGGTGACGATTCCACCGATGATGCCGAAGTGACCGTAGGCGAGGTGCCGTGACATCACCACGTGCTCAGGGACGCCTGACAAGGCCTTGGTGATGGCCGCGTTGGCGTGGTCGAAGTACGTCCACCACAGCAGGCACACGACGACGAAGCACACCGCCACCGCCAACAGCTCGTCGGCCTCGATCGCCGAGGCCTGTCGGGCCAGCGGAAGGCTGAGGTCGACGATCGACTCTCCCAGCGCGATGAGGACGAAGAGTCCGTAGCGCTCCATGAGGTGGCTGTGGTCGTAGTGGATCAGCGCGTGCTGGCGGCCGAAGAAGGCGACCAAGGCCAGGTCGACCAATGCGGCGAGGAACCAGACCATCTCCCGCCAGTTGTCCGGCAAAAGGCCGCCGAGGACCACCAGCGGCCCGACGACGAAGACACCCAGCCCCAGTGAGCTGAGGAGCTTCGTCTGGTAGTGCGCGACGTACCGTCCCCAGGTGAAGAACCGCGCCACCCAGAACGCCAGCGCGAACTGCAGCCCCCCACTGTCGTAGACGTGCGGGATGAAGATCGCCATCACCAGGCCGCACAATCCGACGCCGAACAATGTCGTGCGGTCCCACGTCGAGTCGCTGCCCAGCCGGTTGCTCTGCAACGACGCGATCACCCAGGTCCGGTAGACCAACGCGAGGATGATGAACGCGCGGCCGAGCCCCCACCACTGGTGATGCTCCCCGAGCAGGGTGGCGACCTGCGTTACGGCGAGGACGATCACCAGGTCGAAGAAGCCCTCAGCCCAGGTGACGCGTTTGCCCTCGACGCCCTCTGCCACGGCAACAGCGTAGAAAGCCCGACGCCGGTTCGTCACCTGTCAGGCCAGGCGTCCACCCAGGTCCGGCTCCCGACGAACCGGCATCGGAACGATGCGACCTCCGCGGCCCGGCGCAGCGCGTCTTGGGGTTCCCGCCCGACAGCCCGGTGGAACGCATACGCGCCGTGGAGGACGTCGCCGGCCCCGAGGGTGTCGACGGCCTCGACCGACGGCACCTCGATGGTAGTGAGCAGGCCCTCGACGCTGAGCTGGATGACGTCGGCCCCGTGGGTCTGGGCGACCACTCGGGCGCCGGCCGCGTGCCCGAACGACGCGATATCCCCGAATGCCGATCCGGCCGGCACCTTGAAGGCCGAGGAGCACACCACCTCGTCCACGAGCGGCAGCAGGTCGGCGAAGTGCGGCTTCCAGCGGCCCGCGTCGAGGACGACGGGTATGCGACGGGTCCCGGCCTCCGCGGCGACAGCAGAGGCGACAGCCGGGTAGTGCCCATCCAGCAGGACGACATCAGGTCCGGTGTCCGCCACAGAGGCCCGGGCCACGAGCGCCGCGGACGCCTCGTCGACCGTTCCGGCGTCCATCGAGACCACGCTGCGCTCGCCGGTTCCGTCGACGACGACGACCGAGGAGACGTTGAGCGCGAAATGCGGGTCATCGGCGGCGATATCGACGACGGACAGCCTGGACCGGTCGAGGTCCGCCCGCACGACCGCTTGGAGCGGACTGGAACCCACCGCTGTGACCAACACCGCCTCACCGCCGAGGACCGCGACGGTCACCGCCCCGTTCGTCGCGGGGCCCCCGGCGGCCATCTCTGCCGCCAACGCGGTTACTTTCTCGTCCGGACCCGGCGGAGCCTTGACCCGCTGGACGAGGTCGACGACGCAAAGGCCAGCGACCAGGACCGATGGCGTCGAGCGACTACGTCCAGGGAGGCTGCCAACCACCGACATTCTCGGTCAGCCGGTCCGCATCTGCCGGGCCCCAGGTGCCCTGCGCGTACGGTTCGGGAGCCGTCGGCAGGTCGAGCAATGGGGTGAGCACTCGCCACGTCTCCTCGACGACGTCCTCCCGGGTGAAGAGTGTGGCGTCGCCGACCATCGCGGCGTGCAGCAGCTCCTCGTACGGCGTGGGGACGTTCGGACCGCCGAGGTCGACGTCGAGATCGACGGTGCGGACGGCCTCGCTGGTCTGGCTCTGCGCCTGGATCACCATGCGGGCCCCGGCCGACGGGTCGACGCGCAGCACGATCTGGTCGGGCTCGAGGACCCCGTCGTCGTCGGTGAAGCCCAGCGGCGGCGGGTCCTTGAAGACGAGGCGGACCTCTGTGGTCCGCACCGGCAGCGACTTGCCCGCCCGGATGAGGAAGGGCACGTCCGACCAGCGCCAGTTCGCGACCCAGAGCCGCAGCGCCGCATACGTCTCGGTCGTCGACCCGGCAGCGACGCCCGCGACGGACTGGTACCCCTCGTACTGCCCGCGGACGTATGCGTTGGGATCGGCGGTCGGCATCGCCGCGAAGACATCGCGCTTCCGGTCGGAGAGCGCGTCGAGCCCGCCGCGCGCCGGCGGCTCCATGGCTACCATCGCCAGCACCTGCATGAGGTGGTTCTGGACGACGTCACGCAGTGCGCCGACCTTGTCGTAGAAGCCGCCCCGGTCGGAAACGTCGAGGTTCTCGGCCATCGTGATCTGGACCGACCTGACGTACTGCCGGTTCCACACCGGCTCGAGGATGGTGTTGGCGAACCGCAACCGGAGGATCTGCTGAACCGAGAGCTTTCCGAGGAAGTGGTCGATCCGGTACAGCTGCGACTCCCGCAGCATCGCGCGGAGTGACTCGCTCAATGCCTTGGCCGAGGCCAGGTCGTGGCCGAACGGCTTCTCGACGACGACGCGGCAGTGATCCGTGAGGTTCGCGTTGGCCAGCCCCTTGACGGCCATCTCGAACAGCGACGGCGGGATCTCGAGGTAGAACACCGGTCGCTGCGCGCTTCCGAGAGCCTCCGCGAGCTTCTTGTACGTGGACGCGTCGGCGAAGTCGCCTCCCACGTAACGCATTCGGGCGAGGAGCCGGTCGAGGACCGCCTCGTCGGCGGTCTCCCCCGACCCGAGCGCGTTGCGCACCGATTCCCGAGCATGGTCGCGCAGCTGCTCATCGGTCCAGTCGTCGACCGCGACACCGATGATGGGCAGGTTCAGCCGGCCGGCGCGTTCGAGCCGGTAGAGCGCGACGAACGTCATCTTCTTGGCCAGATCCCCGGTGACGCCGAACGAGACGAACGCGTCCGCCGGCTGCTGATCGGGGACGTGGTCCTGGGTGCCCACCACGACGAGCACCCTAGCGGTCAGACCTTCGCGATGGCTGGGGCGACGTCGAGGGCGAAGTCGGCCGGGACGACGACCTCGTCCACGCCCAGCCTCTCGGCGTACTCGGTCAGCCGGTCAGCCATGGCGGTCGGGTCGGCTGGGAGCATCACGACGGAGCCGGCGGCGGTGAGATCAGCACCGGAGACGCCCTGCCGTTGCAGGTATTCGGGCACCTGGTCACCGACGCCGAACGCCTGCAGCGTGAGGGACACGTCCGGAGCGGCCTCGCGGACCCGACCCGCTCCGGCCTCGAGATCGGCCAGCGTCGCCCGGGGACCCAACGCCACGGCCACCCGATCGGCGACTCGTCCGGCAACCGCCAACGCCTTGGGTCCGCTGGCCGCCATCACCACCAGCGGCCGTGGATGTACCTGGTCGCGCACGGCGGTCACGACGGCCTCCAGCTGAGCCACCCGATCCGATGCGCTCGGCCACGCCACACCGAGACGCTCGGCCTCGCCGGCCGCGTCCGGTCGACCGGTGCCGATGCCGAGGTCGAACCGGCCGTCGCTCAACTGCTGAACCGCTGAGGCCTCCCGGACAACGGCCGCCGGACTGCGCATCGGTGCCGCGATAACCCAAGTGCGCAGCCGAATCCGCGGCGCGGCGACGGCGGCAGCCGCGAGTGCCGGGAACGGCGACGTGGTCCACAGGGTGTCGGGGACCAGCACCGCCGCATACCCGAGGTCCTCGAGCATCCGGACCCGCTCGACCCACGACACCGAAGTCGGTCCGGGAGTGGCGACGACGGCAAAGGTGACGGTCATCCGGGCACGCTAGGCCGGGTGGCTACGAACCCGCATCGGGGACGTCCCGGAGATGACCCCCGTCACCCACGCAGGAAAGCGGACCTGATCTCCGCCGCCTGCTGCTGGAACCGGTCCGCGATGACCCCGTACGTGAAGGCGCTCTCGACCCGACCGGACTCGGCCAGCTTCCGGGCGAACTCGGCCGCGACGGCGTAGTCCTGGTGCTCGCCGAGCGTCGTCTGCAGGTCCTTGGCCTCCTCCGCGATGGCCTCGGCCTGCGGCACGGCCGGTTCCAGGAGGTCCGCGGCGTACCGCAGCCGTTTGGCCGCCTTGCGCGCCTGGTGCAGGCCGTGGGCGTCCGTCGCCCGCTCGAGCCGGCGGCGGACCTTTCGGCGGGCCTTGCGGAGCACCCGCTTCGGGCGGACCTCGACGTCGTCACCGACCGGCACCGACGCATACCAGCGCACGAGGGTGGCCATGACCGCGCGGTACCGCGGGTCGTCCCACGCCCGTTGCCACTCCGCCTTGGCGTCGTCACGCATCGACTCCAGCTCCGCCTCGATCTCCTCAGCGACCGGACCGACGACGTCCTGTGGCTCGAGGTCGTCGAGCGCCTCGCCGAGGCGGTGCCGCAGGATATCGGCGTCGCGAAGGGGGGAGAGCAGTCCAGCGAGCCACGCCAGGTCGTCGTCCAGCGGTTCGGGCACCCCGGCGACGACGTGGTCGAAAAGCCGCAGGGTGCTGCGCAGTCGACGGATCCCGACGCGGGTCGCGTGCACCACCTCCGGAGTCGGGTCGTCTCGCAGCCCGACGTCGCCGACGAGGATGGCGCCGCACTGCTCCCGCACGTAGGCCACCACCATGGCCGGTAGCCCCTCGGGCATGGCCACGGGCGCCTCGCCCAGGACGTGCGAGATCTTGCGCTGCACCGCCGCGGGCCGGGCACCGCGCAGCAACGACGTCATCTCGTCGAGGTGGTCCTCTTCTCCGGCGGAACCCAGCTCGACCTCGACCTCGCGCCAGACCACTGGGTATGCGTCGGCGCCGGCCGGGGTGCCGGTCACCCGGTCGTCGGCGACCTCCAGGACTAGTTCACCATCGTCGTCGAGGACGCGGGTGGACCGCCGGGTGGTCTGGATCGTCGCCACCGGCTCGACCGAGTCGTCGCCGACGATGCCCGCGATGCGGCGGCGAAGATCCCGCGGAAGCGAGTGAGCCGCCGCCTTGCTCTGCACCTCGGTCCGGGCGTCGTCGGCGGGGATCTTCAGGTGCCAGCCGGCGTCCTCGCCGCCCTCGCGGTGGCGCAGGGTGAGCCCGAGAAGGCGCAGCGTGGAGCGGGCGGTGTCGTAGTAGGTGGCGGAGAGGTCGTACTGATCGGTCTCGATTCGGCCGCCCTCCGGGACCACGGCCGAGAGGTCGGGCAGCTCCCAGTCGTCGTCGACGTCGAAGGTCAGCTCCCGCTCGCGGTGGTGTTCGACGGACACGTCGACCGGCCTTCAGCGGCTGACGACGAGCTTGGCGACGCGACCCTGCTCACCGGAGGCCCAGCACGCGCCGTCGGACGAGCACTCGACGCTGTCGAAGCTGCCCGAGTCGAACGGCGACCAGGTGCGCCCCGCGTCGGTCGTCACGTCGGATCCGCTGGGGCCGACCGCCAGCGCCACGTCCTGGTAATGCGGCAGCCACGCCGAGCCGGACCGGTACCCCGCCGGGCGAACCGAGGCAGGTCGCCACGTGATGCCGCCGTCGCTGCTCCAGGCCGCGTTGCCCAGCGAGCTGGTCGGATTCGCGAAGTCCCCGCCGACGGCGATGCCGTTGTGCCGGTCACGGAACCGGACCGAGAAGACGCCGGCCGACGGGCCGCCGACGAGCGGCGCTGCGGTCACGCTCCAGGTGTGCCCGCGATCCTTGCTGACGAAGATGCGAGGCGGGTCGATCCCGCCGGAGCCGAGATAGGTCGTCTGTCCCTGGCCGGCGGTGAGGCAGGTACCGCTCGCGGCGAAGGCGAACTCGTTCGGCAGCGCCGCCGGCATGCCGGCCGGGTCGACGAGCGACCAGGTGTGGCCCCCGTCCGTCGTCTCCTGCAGCCGGAACACGCCGTCGACCGGGTCGCTGAGGGCCAAGCCGCGCTGTGGAGTGCTGAACGCCATGCAGTCGTAGAACGCTCTTGGGTCGTGGTTCTGGAAGGCCAGCGTCCACGATGCGCCGCCGTCATCGGTGACGTAGATCCTCGACTGCTCTCCCTCACCGATCGAGAGGATCACCGCGTGCCGGTCGGACGTCGCCTCGATGTCCCGGAACTGCAGCTCGCTGGTCCCAGGCGGCCCCACGGCCGTCCACGTCGCGCCGCCGTCCGTCGTGCGCAGGACGGTCCCGCCCGTCCCGCTGGTCCACGCCACGGTCCTGGACACGGCGGACAACCCCCGCAACCGCGCGGTGCTCCCCGTCGGCGTCAGTTGCCAGGACAACGACGGCGCACCGCGACCGGCCGCTGCATCCGGTGCCCGTAGCGCCATGGAGGCGGAACTGTTCCCCGCCACGAGCGCTCCAGCGACGACGGTCACGGCGAGGACGCGGCGCAGGGAGGCGAGCATGGACCGAACCTAGCCCCGTTCAGGTAAAGGCAGCATCACCAGCGTTACAGGTCTGCGAAGGTTCGCCTGCTCGCTACCCAAAGCCTTGAGGGCGTGACACGCTCACCGCCATGAAGAGCACCATGCAGGCAACACCGTTGTTGATCTCGCAGCTCCTGCGCTACGGGACCACGCTGCACGCCGACCAGGAGGTTGTGACCTGGACCGCGGACGGCGGCCGGCATCTCAGTTTCGCCGACCTCGGCCGGCAGGCCGCGCAGCTCGCACATGCCCTGCGTGGTCTCGGCATCAGCGGAGACCAGCGGGTCGCGACGTTCATGTGGAACAACGCCGAGCACCTCACCGCCTACCTCGCCGTCCCGTCGATGGGCGCCGTCCTGCACGCCCTCAACATCCGGCTCTTCCCCGAGCAGCTCGTTTACGTGACGAACCACGGGGGCAGCGAGGTCGTCCTCGTCGACAACACCCTGGCTTCCCCGTTCGCCAAGCTGCTGGCGCACACGCCGAACATCCGGCAGGTCCTCGTCAACGGCCCGATCGACGCCGAGACTCGCTCGGCGCTCGAGGTCCACGACCACGTCGACGGCGTGCATGACTACGCGGAGCTCCTCGCCGGCCAGCCGGACACTTTCGACTGGCCCGAGGATCTGGACGAGAACAGCGCCTCGTCGATGTGCTACACGTCCGGCACCACCGGCAACCCCAAGGGCGTCGCCTACTCGCACCGCAGCAACTACCTGCACGCCCTCTCCGACGCATACAGCCTCGGTGTCCGGCAGGGCGACCGGAGCCTCGTCGTCGTCCCGCTCTTTCACGCGAACGCCTGGGGTTTCCCCTACATCGCCATGCTGGCCGGCACCACGCTGATCATGCCGGACCGGTTCCTCCAGGCCGAGCCGCTCGCCGCGATGATGGAGGCGGAGAAGGTCACCACGGGAGCTGGCGTCCCGACGATCTGGAACGACCTGCTGCGCTACCTCGACGATCATCCGGAGAAGGCGGCCACGTGCTACCGGCTCATGGTCGGCGGATCGGCGGCGCCTCCGGCGATGATCCGGGCGTACCAGGAGCGGCACGACATCGAGATCATCCACGGCTGGGGCATGACCGAGATGTCGCCGGTCGGCACGCTGGCCATCCCGCCGGCCGCGGCCGAAGTTGGCAGCGACGCGTACTGGCGCTACCGGGAGGCCCAGGGCCGCTTCCTGGTCGGCGTGGAGGGCCGGCTCATCGGCCCCGACGGCGAGGAGCAGCCGTGGGACGGCAAGTCGGTCGGCGAGCTCGAGGTCCGCGGACCGTGGATCACCGCCTCCTACTACGAGAACGGCACGGAGAACGACACCGACCGGCGTGAGATGGCGGCCAAGTTCAGCGACGACGGCTGGCTGCGGACCGGTGACGTCGGCTCGCTGAGCAAGGACGGGTTCCTCTACCTCACGGACCGGGCCAAGGACGTCATCAAGTCCGGTGGTGAGTGGATCTCCTCGGTGGACCTGGAGAACGCCCTCATGGCGCACCCGTCGGTCATGGAGGCGTCGGTGGTCGGTGTCCCCGACGACAAGTGGGGCGAGCGGCCCCTGGCCTCCGTGGTGGTCGTCGAGGGGGAGACAGTCACGCCGGACGAGCTGGCCGACTTCCTCGAGGACAAGGTTGCGCACTGGCAGGTGCCGGAGCGCTGGGCGTTCATCGAGGAGGTCCCGAAGACCTCGGTCGGCAAGTTCGACAAGAAGGTGCTCCGAAAGCGGTATGCGGAGGGTGAGCTCGACGTCAAGCAACTGCGCTGAGCGGGCTGCCTGAACTGCCCGACCCGGCCCTCGTCGTTCTCGTCGGCGCGTCCGGATCGGGCAAGTCGACGTGGGCGCTGGCGCGCTACCGGGCCGCGGAGATCGTCTCCTCGGATGCCTTGCGCGAGGTGCTCGGCAGCGGGCCGGCCGACCTCGACGCGTCGGTCGACTCGTTCGAGCTGCTCGACCGGATCGTC
>JBKPQA010000287.1:0-4828 GCA_046733835.1 Actinomycetota bacterium | reverse complement strand
CCCACCTCGGCGGTGAGCGCGGTGAGCCGGTGGCCAGTCCCGAGCTCATCGCCGAGATGGCCACTCCGGCGGGCACGCAGACCCAAGGCCGGACCACGACCGGAGGCGGGACAGCAACCGGAGCCGGGGCAGCAACCGGAGGCGGGACACCAACCCGAGGCGGGACCACGACCGGAGACGGGGCAGCAACCGGAGGCTCGTCGCATACCGGACGCTCGGCACGGACCACGTCTGACCCGGCGACGGTCGGACCCAGCCCGCTCGTCGTCCTCCTCGGACCGGACTCCGACGTCGGGCGGGCCGTACTCCACCGGCGGCGCGGCGAGGCCGAGGCCGCGCTGGCCCGGTGGCGCGTCCTCCTGCCGCGCGACGCGCTGGCCATCGAGGTCGTGTGCCACGGTGGGCCGGAAGGCACGCCGGGGAACCTCGGCCAGGCTGCCCGGCTCTACGCCCTCGCCCGTGACTACGGGCTGCGCGTCGTCCTCACCGCGGCCGTGCGGCACGCGGATCCGCAGGAGGCCGCCGTCGTCGACGTCCTCGACGCGGCGCGCCGGCTCGTCGCGCTGGACGTCCGGCACCTCGACCGGATCACCACCGCCGGCCACCTCAGCCCGACGCCGGCGATGTGCGCCATCGCCGGCGACGTTCTGGCGGCGTCCGGACCGGGACTGCAGGGCGGCACCGCCCTGGCCCGGGAGGGTGCGCGCGACCTGCTCCGCTCGACCGTCGCCCTGGCCACGGAGTGCGTCCTCGACCCGTCGCTCGACCTTGGCATCGGCGCGGTCCACCTGCCGGAGCAGACCGTCCTCGACATCGACCCGCACATAGACCCGCATACCGTCCTCACGCAGCGGTGCCGCGCGAAGGTCGGCGACTGCTACCCCGACGCCACTGCCAGTGAACGGGAGGCGATCGAGCGACGCCTGGAGGACGAGCTCGACGTCATCGCCGGACTGGGCTTTCCGACGTACTTCCTCACCGTCGCCACCGTCGTCGACCTCATCAAGGACCTGGGAGTGCGGGTCGCGGCGAGGGGGTCCGGTGCCGGATCGCTGGTCAACTACCTGCTCGGGATCTCCGGGGTCGACCCGTTGCGCTACGGGCTGCTCATGGAGCGGTTCTGCTCGCCGCTGCGCGCGCAGCTGCCCGACATCGACATCGACGTCGAGTCGGCCCGGCGCACCGAGATCTACGAGAAGGTCCTGGCCCGGTTCGGCGGGGAGCGGGTGACCTGCGTGTCGATGATGGACAGCTATCGCGTCCGGCACGCGATCCGTGACGTCGGCGCCGCGCTCGGGATGCCGCCGAGCGAGGTCGACGCCATGGCCAAGGCGTTCCCGCACATCTCGGCGCGCAACGTCCGCAGCGCCATCGCTGACCTGCCCGAGCTGCGGGCGAGCGGCCTCAACGCGCCCCGCCTCGACCTCATGCTCGACCTCGTCGAACGCCTCGACGGCCTCCCGCGCCACATCGCCCTCCACCCGTGCGGGGTGGTCCTGTCCAACTCGCGGCTGCTCGACCGCACGCCGGTGGAGGCGAGTTGGATCGGGTTCCCGATGAGCCAGTTCGACAAGGACGATGTCGAGGAGCTCGGGCTGCTCAAGCTCGACATCCTCGGCATCCGGATGCAGTCGGCGATGGCCCACGCGGTCGACGAGGTCCGCCGGGTCGACGGCGTGAGCATCGACCTCGACGACCGGAACCAGGTCCCGCTCGACGACGAGACGACGTTCCGGATGATCCGCACCACGCACACTCTCGGCTGCTTTCAGATCGAGAGTCCGGGTCAGCGCGAGCTCATTGGCAAGTTCGGACCGGAGTCGTTCGAGGACCTCATCACCGACATCTCGCTGTTCCGGCCGGGACCGGTGAAGTCCGACATGATCGTCCCGTTCCTCAACGCCCGGCAGGGCTGGAACGCCCCGGAGTTCCTCCACCCGACCCTGATCCCAGCGCTCGAGGAGACCGAGGGAGTCGTCGTCTTCCACGAGCAGGTGCTCCTCATGGTGGCCGAGACGACCGGAGTCAACCTGGCCCAGGCCGACGAGGTCCGCCGCGCCATGGGGTCCCCGCGTGGCCAGGAGGAGGTCGAGAAGTGGTGGCGGCCGGCGGCGCTCGCCCGCGGCTATCCCAAGGACGTGACAGACAAGATCTGGGAGGTGCTCAAGGCGTTCGCGTCGTTCGGGTTCTGCAAGGCGCACGCGGCGGCGTTCGCCCTGCCGACCTACCAGTCGGCGTGGCTCAAGGCCCACCATCCCGCGGCATTCCTCGCCGGCGTGCTCACCCACGACCCCGGCATGTACCCCAAGCGGCTCATCCTCGACGACGCCCGCAGCCTCGGCATCGCGGTCCTCGGCCTTGACGTCAACGCCTCGAAACCGGCGTACGTCATCGAGCGGCTCGACACGTCTGCCGAGCTGCCGGTGCCTCTCGACCCCGACCTACCCGACGGCAGCGCCTACGGCATCCGGCTCGCGCTCACCGACGTCAAGGGAATCAGCGAGGCAGAGGTTGCGCGGATCGTCGCCGCGCAGCCGTTCCACAGCCTGGCCGACTTCTGGAACCGCGCTCACATCTCCCGGCCAGTCACTGAACGGCTCGTCCTCGCCGGCGGGTTCGACACGATCTACGGCATCGACGCGGTCGGCGCGGCCGTCGACCCGGGACGGGCTCACCGACCGCGGCATCGCGGAGTCCGCGCGGCGCATGCCCCGGACCACGGTGGGGCGCGCGGCTACGCCGTGGGGCGCCACAACGGGAGCCACACCGAAACGGGGGACATTCCGGCGATCGAGCTCGTGGACGACGCAGGTATGCGTGACGTCGAGCCCACAGACGACGACGCGGGTATGCGTGACGTCGGATTCGCGGACGACGCCGGTCTGTCTGACGTCCGGTCCGAGGACGAGGCCGGTATGCCCGATGTTGGGCCCACGGGCGACGCGAGGCTGCATGACGTCGAGTCACCGGATGACGACGCGGTGGACGAGACCGATTTCGGTGACGACGGTGCGGGTGACGTTGACCGCGGCGGTGACGGCGCGGATGGGCGCGGGGGCCCGCTCACGACGCTCACCTCGGCCGGCCTGGGGCGGCGTGGCCGGGTGACCCGCCGTGACCTGCTCCTCCACGTCGCCGAGCTCGACCGCTGGTCGCGTTCCAGCTCGTCCTCGTCGTCGACGCCGTCCGGGACGCGCGTCCGCACCGGGACGGGACCTCCCGCAAAACGCGAGACGACGCTCGAATCCGAACCGGGCACGGCCGACATCGCCGGGCTGACCGGTATCTCCGGTCCGGCGTGGGAGTCCGGCATCAAGGCGCCGAACCGTCCGGTCGCGCGTGGCCGCCCCGGTGCCCGGTCGCCGTGGACCGGACAGCGTCTCGACGACGGAGCCCAGTCTCCCGTGATCGGGGTGGATCGGCCCCCCTATGACGGGGTCGATCCACCCCGATCCGGTTTTGTCGTTGCGGGTTCAGACGTTGCTGCTCGTGCCGCGGCCCAGTCCCAGGCTGCGAAGCCGGTCGTCCCCGCATACGCCCAGCCGACCCAGCTGACCCTCGATCTCGGGGACACGCCCCGGCTCGAGAAGGGCACCGGCCTGCCCGAGATGACCGGCCCGGAACGCGTCCGCGCCGAGCTCGACATCCTCGGCCTCGACGCCAGCGCCCACATCGTCGACTTCTACGGGCCGATGCTCGATGCCCTCGGCGTGACCCGCTCGACCGAGATCCTCGACGCCCGCAGCCGCAGCGAGATCCTCGTCGCCGGTGTGAAGGTGGCGACCCAGACCCCCCCGATCCGGAGTGGCCGCCGGGTCGTGTTCCTCACCCTCGACGACGCGACGGGGCCAGTCGACGCCACGTTCTTCGAGGACGCCCAGGGTCCGTATGCGACGACGGTCTTCCATTCGTGGATGCTCCTGGTCCGCGGCATCACTCGCCGCACCGGACCGCGGGGCATCTCGGTGCGCGCCACGGGCGCGTGGGAGCTGTCCGGGCTGTGGGAGGCGTGGACCCGCGGCGGGCTCGAGGCTGTCCTCGCGGCGATCGAGGCCGAGGACCGGGAGATGGTCGCCCGCAACGATGCGGCTCTCGCCGCCGCGGCGGAGGCTGACGGGCGCGACATGCCCGTCGCCGCGAAGGTCGGTACCAGCGGCGGCGGCCGCGAACGCGGCGGTGACACAGTCGATCTCGAGGCCTACACCGGGTTGCCGCGTGGCGACCGGGACAACGCCGAGTACGCGAAGCGGTTCGAGCGAGCGGCGGCTGCCGCCGCGGCCGAAGAGGCCCGTCGCACGGCGCGCGCCGGCGGTATGGGCGGTCACGGCTCACTGCCCCCACGCGGAGCCACGGCGAAGCCGGGGACCAGGCGGGTCCTCGTCCACGCCTCCGGGTTCAAGCAGTCGCCCTACGCCGACGTCAAGCCGGCCGGCGAGGACAGCCGCGGCGCCCGCGCGCTGGCGACGTCGCGGACGGTTCCCGACGGCGTATCCGGTGCCGTACCTGGTGTCGTGCCTGATGCAATACCTGGTGCAGTGCCCGGTGCCGTGCCTGGTACCGACAGGCACGGTGTCGCCGACCGCCGCACCGGTCACCGAGGTGGCAACAATCGGCCGGACGTGATGTCGGACGCGACATCGGACGTGAGATCGGACGTGAGATCGGATGTGACACCGGACCTGACACCGGATGACGTCCGCACCCTAGGGACGCCGCCGCGCAAGCTGTGGCACGCCAGCCCGGGAAGCTCAGGGCACTAGGGTGACAACGACCAGCGTGGCTGCCTCCGCCGTCTCGGCCACCGCCGGGAGCGGAAGCCCGAGAGCAC
>JBKPQA010000286.1:0-7267 GCA_046733835.1 Actinomycetota bacterium | reverse complement strand
CTTCTTGTCGAGGGCGTTCAGCTGCGCCTGCAGCGAGTCGAGATCGGCCTGGCGGCGAGAGATCTCGGTCTCCAGGGAAATGATCTGGTTGAGGTCGGTCGCCTTGCCCAGAAGCGTCCGCAGCTGGTCAAGACCCGCCTTCATGGTCGCGATGCGGGACTGCGTGTCGACGTAGGTCGACGTGACGTCCCGAGCCGAGGAGGCGCGCTGCACCGTGGTGCCGAGCCTTCCGAGGTCGTCGACGACACGGTCGAGGGTGTCGGAGGGCACGGCCAAGGTCATCGACGAGCGGCTGCCCTCCTTGTCGATCGACCCGTCGTTCGCCGGCACCGCGGAGCTGTTCTCCGAGATGACCATGCCGCCTGCGGCAACGGCGATCTGGCGGGCCTGCGCCGCCTTGGCCTCGACGTCGTCGACCTGCACCTGGAGGGAGGCGGTCCGGACCAGCTTGTCGGCGGCGACGATGTCGGCGGGAGAAGCCGGGGTCGACCCCTTGGCCGTGCTTCCGGAACCGGCCGCCGCGCCGCCCGACGTGGAGGGTTCGGCCAGCTGCTGGCCGCCGGATGCGGCGTCTGGGGCCTGGGCCTCCGCGCCAGCGGCCGGCAACTCGGGATCGGCGGCCGGTGCAACGGCGCGGGAGTCGGCGCCCGCGGAGGCGGCGCCGCTACCCGCGGAGGAGCACGCGCCCAGAGCGACGACGGCGAGAAGGCCGGCGCCGGCCGCGGCGACCCGACGACGGTGAGGGACAGGGAACACGGCGTACCTCCTGGCTGGCAGTGCGTGGTCACCCGTCAGGACACCCGGTCGGCCCGGGACCGTTGCATAACGGTTCGGCTGCGACAGTGGACCCATGCCCGTCGCCACCGTCGCCGTGGTCGGCGGCGGAATCTCTGGACTGGCAGCGGCGTGGGAGCTGGTGCAGCAGGACGCCGTTCGGGTCATCCTCCTGGAGGCCGGCGCGGCGCTTGGTGGGAAGCTGCGCTCGGCGGAGGTGGCCGGCCACCTGGTCGACGTCGGAGCGGAGTCGATGCTGGCCCGCCGTCTGGAAGGGGTCGGGCTTGCCAAGGAGCTCGGCCTGGGCGACTGCCTGACCCATCCCAATCCGGTACCCGCGGCCGTATGGAGCCGCGGCCGTCGGTGGCCGCTGCCGCCTGGAACGGTGATGGGCGTCCCGACCGATCCGTCCACCGCCAACGGCGTCCTCGACTCCGACGAGGTGGCGCGCGCCGCGGCCGAGCACGTTGGTCCGCCCGTGAGAGAGGACGTTTCGGTCGGCGACTTTGTCGCGGACCGCTTCGGTGACGCGGTCGTCGACCGGCTCGTGGAACCACTACTCGCCGGCGTGTACGCCGGTCACGCTCGCCGACTCTCCCTCCAGGCCACCGTTCCGCCTCTGTGGTCGGCGGCCACGCTCGGACAGCCGGTCGTCGGCCGTCCGGTCCACAACGGCGAAGGCGGAGGACCAGTCTTCGCCGGCTACCGGGGCGGCTTGGCGGCCCTCGCTCGTGACGCCGCGTCGATCCTTGCCGAGCGAGGCGTGAAGGTCCGCACCAAGGCGACCGTCCGAGAGCTGTCTCGAGGGCCGAAAGGCTGGCGGCTCACCATCGGACCGACGATCAGCGCCCAGCAGCTCGACGTCGACGGCGTGGTGTTGGCGGTGCCGGCGACCCCCACCGCGCGGCTCCTCCGGCCCACGGTGGGGGGCGCCGCGGACCTCCTCGAGGGGGTCGAGTCTGCGTCGGTAGCCATCGTCACGCTGGCCCTGCCCCAGTCCGCCCGGCGCCGGCTGGATGGGTCCGGCTTCCTCGTCCCGCCGGTCGAGCCGCTCACCATCAAGGCGGCCACGTTCAGCTCGACGAAGTGGGCGTGGCTCGAGGCCGCCGCTCCTGACGTCGTCTTCCTGCGCGCCTCGCTGGGACGAGCCGGTGACGTCGCCGTCCTCCAGCGCGAGGACGCGGACCTCGTGGGGACGGTGGTCGCGAATCTGCGTACCGTTCTCGGACCCGACCTCCCCGAACCGACCGACGCCCACGTCCAGCGCTGGGGCGGCGCCCTGCCGCAGTACGCCGTCGGCCACCTCGACCGCATCTCCAGGGTCCTTGAGACCGTCGCGGCGCAGCCGGCGCTGGGACTGGCGGGTGCCGCATACGAGGGCGTCGGCATACCCGCGTGCATCGCCTCCGGGCGGCGGGCAGCCCGCGAGGTGCTCGCCCAGGTCCTCCAGCGACAATGAGCGCATGAGCGACCGACCCACCCGCAGGCCCGCCCCGTCGCACGTTCGGGCGATCAACGACTCGATTCGGTATGCGATGTGGTCGGTCTTCGCCTCGGTCCAGCCGCTAGGGGAGGACCGGGAGAAGCTCGCCGGCGAGGCCACCGCTCTCCTCGCCGACCTCGAGGCGGAGGGCGTTGCGGTTCGGGGCGTCTACGACGTGGCTGGTCTGCGGGCCGACGCCGACCTGATGATCTGGTGGCACGCCGAAACCATCGAGCAGCTGCAGTCGGCCTACCACCGGTTCCTCCGCACGGAGCTCGGTGCCGCGCTCGAACCGGTGTGGTCGGTGGCCGCGCTGCACCGTCCCGCGGAGTTCAACAAAAGCCACGTTCCGGCGTTCCTGGCGGGGGAGGAGCCCCGAGCGTACGTCTGCGTCTATCCGTTCGTGCGGTCCTACGACTGGTACCTGCTCGACGACACCGAGCGCCGCGACATGCTGGTCGAGCACGGGCAGCTCGCCCGTGGCTACCCGGACGTCCGAGCCAACACCGTCGCGTCGTTCGCTCTCGGCGACTACGAGTGGGTTCTGGCCTTCGAGGCCGACGAGCTGCACCGCATCGTCGATCTCATGCGCGACCTGCGGGCCTCGCAGGCCCGCCGGCACGTCCGCGAGGAGGTGCCGTTCTATACGGGAACCCGCACCTCGATCGAGGACGTCGTCGCGAACCTGCGCTGATCAGTTCTTCGGCTCGAGCCGCAGGCTGATCGAGTTGATGCAGTAGCGCTGGTCGGTCGGCGTCGCATACCCCTCGCCCTCGAAGACGTGCCCCAGGTGCGAGCCACAGCTCTTGCAGCGGACCTCAGTGCGCACCGTCCCGAACGACCGGTCCTCGATGTACTCGACGCGGTCCTCGGCGAGCGGCGCGTAGAAGGACGGCCAGCCGCAGTGTGACTCGAACTTGGTGTCGCTCCGGAACAGCTCGGCACCGCATGCGCGGCAGGAGTAGACACCCTCTGTCTTCGTGTCGGTGTACTCGCCGACGAAGGGCCGCTCCGTGCCGGCCTCGCGCAGGACGTGGAACTCGGCCGGCGTCAGCTCGGCGCGCCACTCCTCGTCGTTCTTCGCCACGGGGTATGCGGTGCCGCTCGGGTCGGTCGAGGGAAGGGTCTTGTGGCTGAACAGGCTCACCGGGTCTCCTCGGGATTGGGTCGCGTGGGTCGCACCCTGGTCAACAACCAGGGTGCGACCGTCGTTCCCGCCGCGCTAGCGGCTCACCTCGAGGGGCGTGGTGACCTGGCTCCCGTCGGCCGCCCGCACCACGATCTGGTGCACAGCCGCCGAGGTGGCCGGCGCGATGGTGACCTTCTGCTGCGCGTATCCGGAGGCGTCGGTGGTCACCGTGCTCAGCGGGATGGTGCCGTCGAGCAGGATGGTGACTGGCAAGCCGGCGGACCAGCCGAACAGCTCGACCTTGACCTCCTTACCCCCCTTCACCTTCGGCGGCGACAGGACGACGGTGCCGAGGGTTGCCTTGAGGGTCAGGGTGACGCTGGCGGTCGCTCCGTCGGTCGCCGACATCGCTCTCACCGTATGCGTGCCCACCCCGGTAGCCCCGGTGACCGGGACGACGAGGAGCGCACCGCCGTTGGCGTCGGTGGTCACCGCCCCCAGCGTGGTGGTCCCGTCCAGGGTGACGGTGAAGCTGCGGTTGGGGTACCAGCCCGCCAAGCGCACCGTCGTCGTTCCGGGAACCGTGACCGTGGCCGGGTCGAGGGTCAGGGTGCCCTGCCGGATTGTCGGCCGGATCCGCACGACCTGCGGGTCGTGGTCGGAGACCTGATCGGCGAACTCGGCGTTGATGTGGATTACCTGGTACTCGACGTCCGTCACTGGTTTCGTCACGAAGATGTGGTCCAGGACCTGGCTGACCCCATTGAAGACGTAGGTGTACTGCTGGTTCTCCGGCAGCGTCGTGATGAGGTCGGTGAGGACGCTCCCGTTGTCCGTGAGGGTCGTCATCGAAGGTGCGAACTGGTAGTCGTTGAAGTCCCCGGCCAGCACGACGTTGGCGTTGGGGTCGGCCGCGAGGACTTGGTCCACGAAGGCGTTGAGCACCTGAGCCTGCTGGACCCGCTGCACCTCCGAGGCCCGGTTCGGCGGCTGGAACCGCCCGTCGGCGCTCTGGTCGCCGCCCTTGGAGTTGAAATGGTTGGCGACGACGATCACCTTGCGGCCCTGGAAGAGGAACTCGCCGGCGAGCGGCTTCCGGGAAGCCGTCCACGCCGCGTTGGTCGGGTCGACGCGCCCGGGGTTGACGCTCAGCGTCGCCGTGCCGTCGGTGGCGGTGGACACGGCCACCGGCTGCAGCGAGGTGCCGGCCGGCTTGGCGACGAAGGTCACCTTCTTCGGGTTGTAGAGGAAGACGGAGCGGATGTTGCCACCCGGCGCTCCGCCGTCCTGGCCGTCGACCGGGTTGATCTGCGCCCATTGGTATGCCGGTCCGCCGGCAGCCGTGATGGCCTCGGTGAGCTTGGTGAGGGTCTGGTTGGCGTCCACGACACCGTCGACGGGCGGGTTCGTCCCATTCGGAGCGCCGTTGTTGTCCTGGATCTCCTCGACGGCGATGACGTCGGGCGAGGCGAGGTTCCTGACGACGCCGTGACCGAGCCGGGCGAACTTGCTGTCGGCGTCCCCCGGTGCGAGGTTCTCGACGTTGTAGGTCGCGACGGCGAGCCGGTCAGAGTCCTGAGCGGCAGCGACAGTGCGCGCGAGGTTGTTGTCAGTCCGAGCGCCGAGCGTCGTCGCGGCGATCATGTAGCCGCCGAACCGGGACCAGTCCACCGGCCCCGTCGTTGCGCCCGAGAGGACATCCCCGACGTTGGCCGGCGGTACCTGACCGCTCACCGGCATGACCAACAATCGGCCGGCGGGCACGTCGTAGTTCCTGAGAAAGGTGCCGCCCCGGGGCGTGGGGTTCTCCGTCGGCTTCGTGGTCACGTAGATCTCACCGAAGCTGTTGCCCGGCCCTACGACCCGGACGTCGTTGACGGTGACGAGCATGCCCTCGTGGGCCTCCCAGAACTCGAGCACTGACCGTGTCGGGACCACCGGGAAGATCGCTTCGATGTTGTTGCCGGTCGGCGGGGTCGGCGCGTAGAGGTTCGGCACCGTCGTCGGCGAGATCTCGAGAGCCGCCGGTAGAGCGTTCCCCGAGCTGACCACGGTGACGGTCGTCGGCGTGATCTCGGTGATCGACAGGTTCGACGTCGTCGCCACGGTCTCGCCGGTGGCCAGCGGGTAGAAGTCGCTGACCCGCCCGGTGACGAGGACCGAGTCTCCGACGGTGGCGGGGGTGCTCGTGAAGACGAAGACTCCCGAGGACGCAGTGGGCCGTGAGGCCTCCGGGTTCTCCTGCTGGATCCAGAAGCCGCGGCTGCCGCCGGTCGAGCGGACGGCCGTGACGATCCCCGCGACCCGCTCGACGGTGTTGCCGCGCTCGGGGGAGAGGAAGCCGTCGCCCTGGATGTCCTGGATCGTCTTGGGACCCGGCTGGCAGGCAGGGTCCGCTGGGGTGACCGTGCAGTCGACGGGCGGAGGTTCCGTGATCGGCCCTGGCGTGGGCGTCGGGGCCGTCACGGTGAAGTCGTTCGCGTTGTTGCCGGTGTTGGTGAAGGGATCCAGGGTCCGCTGAGCCGACGTGGTGCTGCTCAGTGTGGCCGTCGGGCCAGCACCGGCGAAGTCGGTGGCGCCGCCATAGCCCACGAAGTCGACGACCCCCGTCGCGGAATCGCAGTCGGTTCCGCACGCGAGGTTCGTCTGGTTGTTCACGAGCGCCAACTTCCCAGCAGTCCCGCTCATGTTGATCGACCCAGTCGCGTTCGGCTTGGGGAGGGCGCCGCTAGCCGTAGCACCCGCGGCCTCCTGGATCAGGTAGTACGACTTCGCGGCGATGCTTCCGGTGAGGTTCGTGCGGTTCGTCCATGTGCTTCCGCCCGAGGATGCGTACTGCACTGACCACGTGGAGATGTCCACCGCCTGGTCGCTGTTGTTGTATAGCTCGATGAAGTCGTTGGTGTAGGTGGCGCCGGTGTTCCCACCACCGCCGTAGACCTCGCTGATCACGACGGGCGACGTGACGTCCACCGCCTGGGCCGGCGCCGCCGTGACCAGAGCCGCACCTCCGACGACAGGAAGCAGGGCCAGCGCGGCCACGCGCCGAAGGGACGAGGACGACCACGACAGCGACACGAGGGGACTCCGGATCTCGAATTTGAACGGAGAAGGCACGGCGGGATGACGCCGGGGACCGGAGAAAAGTAACGGTCCTCGCGGAGGCGACGCGAGGCATACCAGGTAAACACCGGGTCAAGAATTCTCCGGGTCTGCCTGTCTAGGCTGACGCGTATGGCCGCGAAGGACGCGACGACGGTGGAGGTCCCGGGTCCCGAGGGTATGCGCGAGGTGCGCATCTCCAGTCCCGAGCGCGAGCTGTGGCCGGGGACGGGCATCACGAAGCTCGAGCTGGCGGAGTACTTCGTGCGCGTCGGCTCGTGGTTCATGCCGATCGTTGGCCGCCGGCCGATCACCCTGCAGCGGTTTCCCACAGGGATCGACGGCGAGGTGTTCTTTGCCAAGAACCCGCCCCGCGGAGTCCCGGAGTATGCGCAAACCGTCACCTTGACCTACCCTTCCGGCCGCAAGCACCCGCAGCTGGTCCTCAATGAGCTGGCTGTCGCCGTGTGGGCGGTGCAGATGAACACCATCACGATCCACCCTTGGCCGGTGAGCGTGACCGGCACGAAGGGCGACACCGACAATCCGGACGAGCTGCGCATCGACCTCGACCCGCAGCCCGGCCGCGACTTTCACGACGCCGCCACCGCCGCCCTCACCCTCCGGGACGTTCTCGCGGAGCTCGCCCTCACCGCGTACGCGAAGACCTCGGGCAACCGAGGCGTGCACGTGCACGCCCGGATCGAGCCCACCCACGAGTTCCTCGATGTCCGGCACGGGGTCATCGCGGTCGCCCGTGAGCTCGAGCGGCGGCTGCC
>JBKPQA010000285.1:0-4788 GCA_046733835.1 Actinomycetota bacterium | reverse complement strand
CTTGTTGTGGTGGGTGACACCCTCCTCGACATCGACACAACGGGGGTCGCGACCCGCCTCTCCCCCGACTCCCCCGTGCCGGTGGTCGAGGACGCGGTCGAGGTGGCCCGCCCTGGCGGCGCTGGGCTGGCGGCGGTCATGGCTGCGCGGGACGGTCAGGACGTCGTGCTCGTCACGGCCGTCGCCGAAGACGAGGCCGGGCAACGGCTGGCCACACTTCTCGGCCGGGTGCCAGGCATCACCCTCGTGCGCCTCCCGGCTCGCGGCCGCACGCCGGTCAAGCACCGCATCCGGGCGGGCACGCGCCCGGTGGTCCGCCTGGATAGCGGCGACCCGGCAGCCGTCGTCGAACGGGTGACCGACACCGCGGTCGACGCCCTCACCTCGGCATCAGCCATCCTCGTGTCCGACTACGGCCGAGGGGTGACTGCCGCGCCGGGCGTGGCCGATGCGCTCTACGACGTTCGCCGGCATGCTCCCGTCGTGTGGGACCCGCATCCGCGCGGCACCGCCCCGGTCCGGGGCTCCCGGCTGGTCACGCCCAACGCGCGTGAGGCCGCCGAGCTGGCCCGACGAGCGGGCCTCGTCACCGACGCGGCAACCGACGGGTTCGCCGCCGTCTCCCGCCAGGCCGACGCCCTGGTACGGGCCTGGGGCGTCGGCTCAGTGGCCGTGACCATGGGTGAGGGCGGAGCGCTGCTGTCCTACGGGACCGGGGCCCCGGTGGCCCTGCCGGCTCCGTCCGTGCCCGCGGCGGACCCGTGCGGCGCGGGCGACCGGTTCGCCGCGACCGCCGCCATCGCGCTCGCCTCCGGTGCGGTCACGACCGAGGCTGTCCAGGCCGCGGTGCTCGCGGCGTCGAGGTACGTTGCGGCCGGCGGTCCCGCCTCGCTCGACTCCGACCCGGTCCCGCCCGCGGCTGGATCGTCGGCCGAGCAGGTCGCCCAGCGGGTCCGCTCGCGCGGCGGCGTCCTTGTCGCCACCGGAGGGTGCTTCGACCTCCTGCACGCCGGGCACGTGGCGACGCTGCGCGCCGCTCGCCGCCTCGGCGACGCGCTCATCGTCTGCCTGAATTCCGACGACTCGGTCCGGCGGCTCAAGGGACCGGACCGTCCGCTCGTGGCCGCCGCCGACCGGCGGCGCGTGCTCGAGGCCGTCGAGGACGTCGACGCGGTGGTCGTCTTCGACGAGGACACCCCGGACGCCGTGCTGCGCCGGCTGCGGCCCGACGTCTGGGCCAAGGGCGGGGACTACGCCGGTTCCGAGCTTCCCGAGGCCGCCGTCCTCACCGAGTGGGGCGGCCAGGCCGTCGTCCTTCCGTACCTGCCCGGCCGGTCGACGAGCGAGCTCGTCCACGCCGCCCGCCTCACCCACCAGCCGTCTATCCATGGAGGTAGCTCATGAGTCTCGGTACCGTTCTCGTCACTGGAGGGGCCCGCGGCCTCGGCGCCGCGGTCGTCCAGGCCGTCGCCAAGCACGGCGGCCGGCCGGTCGCCTTGGACCGGGTATCCACCGGCCAGGACGACGACATCGTCGTCGACCTGGCCGACGCGCGCGCGGCCGAGGAGGCGGTCCGGTCCGCCTCCCAGCAGCTCGGGGGGATCGACGCGGTGGTCACCTGCGCCGGCATCGACGCCTGCGGCCGGCTCGCCGACATCCCCGGGGAGGACTGGGACCGCGTCGTCATGGTCAACCTTCTCGGCACGGCGGCGGTGGTCCGCGCCGCGCTGCCCGACCTGCTCGAGCGGCGAGGCAAGGTCGTCACCGTCGCCTCGACCCTGGGGCTTCGAGCCCTCAGCGACGCAACGGCCTACTGCGCCTCGAAGTTCGGGGTCGTCGGCTTCACGCGCGCCCTCGCCGTAGAGATGCAGGGACAGGTCGGCGTCACGATGCTGATACCGGGCGGCATGCATACCAACTTCTTCGACGGGCGGGCGGAGCAGTACAAGCCGCCACCCGACGCCCGGCTCAACCAGCCGGAAGACGTCGCCGAGTGCGTCGTCTTCGCCCTGTCCCAACCGCCCGGGTGCGAGGTGCGCGAGCTCGTCGTCACCCCGTCCGTCGAGGGGTCCTGGCCCTGACCCGTCCCCTCGAGGCGGTGGTCCTGCGGGCGCTCGGACTCGGTGACTTCCTCACCGCAGTCCCAGCGCTGCGGGCGGTCCGGCGCGCGCTCCCGGAGCACCACATCGCGCTGGCCGCTCCCGCAGCGCTCGCCGGCCTAGTCCGCCTCGCCGGCGTCGCCGACCGCCTCATCCCGACCACCGGCCTGGAACCGGTGCCCTGGAGCGAGCCGCCGCCGGCCGTCGCGGTGAACCTCCACGGCCGCGGACCGCAAAGCCACCAGCTGCTCCAGGCGCTCCACCCGTGGTGGCTGGTGGCCTACGCCGCCGACGGAGTCACCGGGTCCGGGCCGACCTGGGACCCCCAGGAGCACGAGGTCGAGCGATGGTGCCGGCTGGTGGCATCCGCCGGCTGGAGCGCCGACCCGGCCAACCTGCGCCTGCCGCCGCCTCCGGTCCGCTCCCCCGTCTCAGGGGCGGTGGTCGTGCACCCGGGGGCGGCGTACGCGTCACGGCGCTGGCCGCCCGACCGGTTCGCCGCGGTGGTGCGCCACCTCGCGGACTCGGGCGCGCGCGTTGTCCTGACCGGGTCGCGAGCCGAACACGCGCTCGCCGCTCGGGTGCGCCGGCTGGCCGGACGCCGTGGCGTCTCCGTGCTCGCGGGCCGCACGGACCTGATTCACCTGGCGGCGCTGGTCGCGACGGCCCGGCTCGTGGTGTCCGGCGACACCGGCGTGGCGCACCTGGCCACCGCTTACGGACGTCCGTCCGTCCTGCTGTTCGGCCCCACTCCGCCGGGGCGGTGGGGACCGCCGGTCGACGGACCGCATACCGTCCTCTGGCACGGAGACGGAAGCGGCGATCCACTTGGTGCGCAGCCGGACCCGGCACTCCTGCGGATCACCACCGAGGAGGTCGTCAGCGCGGCGCAGCTGCGGCTGGCCTCCTGAGCATGCTCAGCCGCCTTGCCCGCTCTCGGGTCGCGCCCGGCGCAGGATCACCATCGGCAGGACCAACCAGAGCGCGATGAACACGACCAGTGCGATGCCACCCGCGACCAGTCCCGCGGTGTCGCCGAGGACGAACCCGAATACCAATGCCAGCACCACCACGATGGTGAGGCCGAGGCAGGCCAGGCCGACCTTGGCCAGCCGGTCCGATGTGTTGACCAAGGCGATCTTCTCGTGCTTCCGGAACAGCAACCGGTGTGATGCCACGGGCGCCACGACCAGCCCGGTCGACAGGGTCGCCAGCACGACGGCGACCAGGAACAAGGCCCGCAGCGGGCCGTCGAGCGACGTGAAGCGCTGCTGGAACGGCAGGGTCAGGAGGAACCCCGAAAGGATCTGGATGCCGGTCTGGGTGACCCGCAGCTCCTGCAGCAGCTCGTCCCAGTTGCGGTCCGCCCGTTCAGTTGCCGTCTCATCCCGCTGGTCGCCGTCAGGGTCTTGCTCGCCATCCATGCCCGCTCCTTGCTATCACCCGGCGTCCTCATCCGCCCTCGCGTAGCCGCGGCAGAACCTCCCGACCGTAACCGCGGATCATGTCCGCGTAGTTGGGACCCATGTTGGCGACGTAGATCTCCTCGAATCCGGCCTTCAAGTACGGCCCGAACGCCTCGGCGTGCTTCGCGGGGTCACGTCCGGCGGTGACCGACTCCCTGGTCTGGTCCCGAGTCACCAGCGTCGAGGCCTGCTCGAAGTGCTCGACCGTCGGCAGCACCTGCGACAGCTCACCCGGCAGCCCGGCGTTCGGCCAGATCCGGTGCGCGTAGTCCCACCCTTCGTCCTCCGTGTCCGCCCACGCGACCTTGAAGCCGGCTTGGGCGGTCGCCCCCTTCTTCGCCTGCCGGCGGAACCGCTCGAGGAGCTCGGTGTCAGGGGTGGTCGTCGTGTATGCGTCGCCG
The DNA here is from genome assembly GCA_046733835.1 of Actinomycetota bacterium. Lineage (GTDB taxonomy): Bacteria > Actinomycetota > Actinomycetes > Actinomycetales > Dermatophilaceae > Lapillicoccus. Next base: position 822 of record JBKPQA010000285.1, on the reverse strand, counting down.
ATGCGGGCTGCGAGGTCGGTCGCCTTCGGTCCGAACCCCGAGATCGAGATCCGGGGCAGCGTTTCCGGAAGGGACCAGATCCGAGCGTTCTCCACCGTGTAGTGGCGCCCCCGGTGCGTGACGTCCTCGCCGGTCCACAGCGCACGGATCACCTCGACCGCCTCCTCGAGCATCTCGAGGCGGGTGTCGGCCGCCGGCCACACGTCCCCCAGGACGTGCTCGTTGAGGGCCTCGCCGCTGCCGAGACCGAGGCAGAACTTGCCGTCACCCAGCAGCAAGGCGCTGGTCGCCGCCGCCTGCGCGATGACCGCCGGGTGGATGCGAATGGTCGGGCAGGTGACGGCGGTCGTCACCGGGAGGTCGCAGACCTGGGAGATCGCCCCGATCATCGACCACACGAAGGGACTCTCACCCTGCTCGTTGGTCCAGGGATGAAAGTGGTCGCTGATCCAGAGGGCGTCGAAGCCTGCTTCTTGGGACAGGCGCGCCTGTTCGAGCAGCTCGTCGGGTGAGTACTCCTCGCAGGACAGGAAGTAGCCGAAGGTCGTCATGCGTCGAGGATGGCAACGCGGAGGCGGTCCGGCGACTCGAGCGTCCGCCTCCTGGACGGGCCGGTCCGCCCAGCGCCTGACCTGGTGCCGCGTCGCAGCAGACTCTGGTGCCCGTCTTGGTGCAAATCACGCCGGGGTCGGGAAGCCCCTCGTGCTGAGGTACCAGCCGGCCGACGTGAGAATCGCGGCGATGAGCAGGGCGAACAACAGTCCGCCGGCGACGGGCAGGAACCACCCCGGCGCGCGACGGGCGCGCACCGCCGCCGCCTTG
>JBKPQA010000284.1:0-4462 GCA_046733835.1 Actinomycetota bacterium | reverse complement strand
AGTCGGCCGGACGGGTGCTGGTGTCCGTCGTGCCGGGCTGCGACGACGATGTCCTTGCGCTGGCCGAGGACGCAGGCGTGCCCGTCGCGCGGATCGGCACCGTCGACACGTCCATCGATGGGCTCGTCGTGGAGCACCTCTTCGACGTCGACCTCGTCCAGCTGCGCGACCGGCACACCGGCACCCTGCCCGCCGTGTTCGGCCCGTAGCCATCTTCCAAGCTCCCGTTGTCGTCGATTCCATCCGATTTGGAACGTGCCAAGTCACAACAACAGGAGCCTGGAAGACCGAAGCCGCGGGTCAGCGGAGGTGCCAGGACCCCAGGTCCGGCGGCTCCGGCGATGCCTCCGCGTCGCCTTCCGTAAACGGTCGGGCGCCCGCAACCATCCGCTCGACCTCGCCCCCGTGCCGAACTCCCGCGGGAAACGCCATCGTCGACACACCCCGCCGAACCGCCGCCACGTCCAAAGGAGAGGCACTCGCCGCGACCACCGAGTTGCCGAATCGGCGCCCGCGCATGACCTCCGACGTCGCCACGACGAGCCGGTGCGCATATCCCGCCGCCGCCACCGTGGCGAGCACCCGCCCGAGAAAGCGCCGACGGGGTTCGTCCGCGACGTTCACCAGCAACACGCCGGAGGGCCGCAGCACCCGCCGCACGTCGGTCAAGAACGGCACCGTCGTGACCGACGCCGGCATTCTGCCTCCGGCATAGGCGTCCACCACCACCACGTCGGCACTACGGTCGGCGAGCTCACGCATACCGACGACGCCGTCGACCGGCCGGACCCGGATCCGGTGCCGCCGCGGCAGCGGCAACTCCCGGCGCACCACCGCGGTGACCTCGACGTCCGGCTCGAGCACCACCTGCGTCGAACCCGGCCGCACCGCCTCCACCCAGCGCGGAAAGGTCAGCCCCGCGCCGCCCACATGGGTCACCGCCAGCGGTCCAGGCCGCAGGGAACCCACCACGAGCGCGAAGTGCTGGACGTACTCGAAGACCAGCAAAAGCGGATCCTCCGGCTGCACGTACGACTGCGGCGTCCCGTCCACGACCACTGTGACCCCTCCGTAGCCGTCCCGGTCGAGCCGGACGCGCTCATTCACCGGAGGTGTCCAGCACGACCTCCCGCTGCTCGCCGTACCGCACGAAGCCGAAGCCGCGCAGGATCGGCCCCGACGTCTCAACGCGCCCGAGGCTCAACGCGAGCGTCGCACCCGCCGCACGGGCGAGCCGCAGCCGCTCGGCCAGCACGGCGCGGTAGGCGCCGCGCCCTCGGAGATCGGTATGCGTCGCCCCTCCCCACAGTCGGGCCACTGCTCCGGCCAGGGTGCAGCCGCCGGTCCCAGCCGGCCGACCGTCGACATACGACACGACCCGGGTGACCGGGCCTTCGGGCAGGCCCGTGCGCAGCTCCTCCAGCTCGACCGCGATCTGCGAGTCGCTCGGACTGCCACCACCAAAGGCGTCGGTGCTCACAACATGAGCGTCGCGGAGCGTTGCCTCGTCGGTGACCTCACGAACTACCACATCCGGAGGCACCCCGAAATCGGGCAAGCCGTCCGCGATCGGCAGCGCCAGCACGTCGAGCCGCTCGTCCAGAACTGCACCGCGACGAAACAACTCGTCCTCGAGATCAACAGGCTTCATCCCGTCCGAGACCCGCCAGCTGAGTCGGGACTCACCCCAGCCCGTCGCCAGCTCCACAATCTCGTCGACAAGATCGTCCGCCGGTCGACGCGAGCCGAAGACCCGCACCAGCACCGGCAGCCTCATGTAATCCGGTGGGACCACCGCGAGGTACTCCTCGGTCCGCTGGTGCAGGCTGTCCCGCGGCACCCACACCCAGTCGTTGGCATCGGTGAGGACCTCCTCGGCGGTCCACGGCTCGGTCGGCATCCGGGTAGCGTGGCACGGTGCGGTTCGGCCTGGCGATCCTCCCGGAGCGGCCCTGGTCCGAGGCCGAGCGTCAGTGGCGAACCGCGGAGGACCTCGGGTTCGACCACGCGTGGACCTACGACCACCTGGTTTGGGGCGGACTCCCGGACTCGCCGTGGTACGGAACCACGCCGACCCTCACGGCCGCGGCGCTCGCGACGTCGGGCATCGGCCTCGGCACCTTCGTGAGCTCGCCGAACTACCGCCATCCGGCGGTTTTCTACCGGGACGTCCAGTCGCTCAACGACGTCTCCGGGGGCCGCTTCCTGCTCGGCATCGGCAACGGCGCCGATCTCGACTCCGAGATCTTGGGCGGGCCGGCGCTGTCGACCCGCGAGCGCGTGGACCGGTTCCAGGAGTTCACCCGGCTCCTGCTGCGGCTGCGCGACGAGGACCACGTCACCAGCGACGGCCGCTGGTTCTCGACGCACGACATGCGCACGCTGCCCCGGGTGAACAGCTTGCCGGTCCTTATCGCGGCGAATGGCCCACGCTCAGTGCGCTTCGCAGCGCAGCACGGCGACGGCTGGATCACGACCGGGCCGAGAATGTCGGCCAATCTCGACGCCTGGCTGGACGGCGTGGCCAATTCGGTGAAGATGCTCGACGAGGCGCTCGCGACGGCGGACCGGGACGCCGCCGCATACCCGAGGTACGTCAACCTCGACTCCTCTCCTGTCTACTCGCTCTCCTCGCCGGAGACGTTCGCGGACCTCGTCCGGCGGGTCGGCGACCTCGGATTCACCGACGTCATCTCACACTGGCCGCGCGCGAGCAGCCCCTACCTCGGGGACGAGGGCACCCTGGAAACCGTTGCGACGCAAGTCATCCCGGAACTACGGACATGGCCGGCCGGCGGCGGGTAGATCCCGCCGCCGGTCAGGAAGCACTCGAGGTATGCCGGTCGTCGCCTGACCTGTCCGGCGTGGCCCGACCGGTCGTCGCCACGGCGGTGCGGTACAGCCTCGAGGAGCTGGCCGCCCGGCATCCAGGGCGGTCGGTCGAGGTCCGGGTGCCGCCGCACGGCGCTGTGCAGTGCATCGAGGGGCCGCCCCACAAGCGCGGCACCCCACCGAACGTCGTGGAGACCGACGCGCCGACCTGGCTCGCGCTGGTGACCGGGGCCCAGAACTGGACGGACGCGGAGGTCACCGGACGCATACGGGCATCGGGCCTGCGGGCCGACCTGTCCGCATACCTGCCGATGTCTGGCCTCTGAGATGGCGACGCTGCACGTGATCGTCGGACTGCCGGGCGCGGGAAAGACGACGCTGGCTCGCCGCCTCGAGACGTCGCTGCCGGCGCTGCGCTTGACTCCCGACGAGTGGATGGTGCCGCTGTTCGGCGAACCCGAGACCAAGCGAGACGAGGTCGAGGGCCTACTCATCGGGATCGCGCTGCGGGGCCTCGCGCTCGGGATCGACGCGATCGCGGACTTCGGAGTCTGGAGCCGCGACGAGCGAACCTGCCTGCGACATCTCGCGCGGGACGTCGGCGCGTCGACGCAGCTGCACTACCTGCCGGTCGAGCCGGACGAGCAGTGGCAGCGCCTGAGCCACCGGGACGACCCGCTGTCGTTCGAAATCGACCGAACCGCGATGGATCGCTACGCCACTCTGTTCGAGCCGCCGTCCGCGGACGAGCAAGCCGGCACCGACGACCGGCCCGACGACCCGGACTGGCCCGAGTGGTCCCGGATCCGGTGGCCTACGCTGACTGGGTGAAGCCGGCACCACCGCGTACGCCCAACCACCTGCGGTTCATCGTGACCGGGGCGATCGTCGGGTTCATCGGCGGCGCGATCTTTTCGATGGTCGGGGAGCCTGCCGCGGACTACTCCGCCGGCGCGCAGATCGCGTTCTTCGGCGTGATGTTCGCGTCGATCGGCGCGCTGCTCGCGGGCCTCGTCGCGGTGCTGCTGGAGCGCGGATCCTGAGATCCCCTGTGGGAGACTGAGGGCGTGGCGCGCGGCGACGGACGGCTCTCGCACGACCTGAACCCGCTCGACAAGGGACCCCAGGACGCCTGCGGCATCTTCGGCGTCTGGGCGCCGGGCGAAGAGGTGGCCAAGCTCACCTATTTCGGCCTGTATGCGTTGCAGCACCGCGGTCAGGAGTCCGCCGGGATAGCAACGGCGGACGGCGACAAGATCCTCGTCTACAAGGACATGGGCCTGGTCAGCCAGGTTTTTGACGAGTCGGCGCTGGCGTCGCTGCGCGGGCACATCGCCGTGGGGCACACCCGCTACTCGACGACTGGTGGATCCACCTGGGAGAACGCCCAGCCGACGCTCGGCGGGCTCGGTGACACGTCAGTTGCTTTGGCGCACAACGGAAATCTCATCAACACCGTGGAGCTGCGTGACCTCGTGACCGAGCAGCTCGGCTCGTCCGCCGGCAAGCGGGGCGAGCTCGGTCGGGGCAACACGTCCGACACGGCGCTGGTGACGACGCTCCTGGCCGCCGACCCCGACCGGCCGATCGAGACGGCGGCGCTCCAGGTGCTGCCGTTGCTCAAGGGTGC
>JBKPQA010000283.1:0-6089 GCA_046733835.1 Actinomycetota bacterium | reverse complement strand
AGGGCGTTGAGCTGCTCCATGACGCGCTGCGCCTCAGGCGGTGGTTCCTTGCGCTCACCCTCGCGCGCGGCCTCCTCGGACGTGAAGTAGACGGCCATCGTCCAGGCGTCACGGTCGTGTGAGGCGGTCATCGTCCCGAGGATCTCCGGACGCAGGGTCCGCCAGTCGGTCGGATCGCTGGACATGAGCTCACGGGCCCTGTCCGGGTCGGAGGACCGTCCTTGCATCACCTGCACGAAGCCGGCGTCCGCAGGGTCGCCGGCCAGGTCCGCTTCGGCCGAGGTGCTGTCGTGGAAGACAGGAGGTTCGGTGAACAAGGGCGCTGTCGCTTCCCACCACGCCGACTGCTCGGGGCGGTCGCTGTTCTGCCGAGCGGCTTCCTCGGACTCGAACCGCGCGAGCACGATCATCGTCCCGTCGTCCGTGACTCCTGCGGTCGTGCCCAGCCAGCCGATCGAGCTGGGGCCCAGCTCCGTCTGCCATCTGTCGAGCTGGGCTCGCACCTGCCCGGCATCGGAAACACGACCCTGGATCACCTGGACGAACATGTGGCCTCCACAGGCACGAACCGTTGTGGCGTCGACGACCGGCCCTTCCGACGGTACTCGTGAGGAGCCGCGGCCGAGGCCGCTTTGAGCTGGGCTGCCGTGCGCACAGCTGTTGCGGAGCCCGGTCATCCTGCGTCCGGCGGCTCCCGGAGACTCAGGTGCAGTCCGGCGACCAGCCAGTCCGGGTCGCGAACGAGGACGAGGGTTCCGCGGTACTGACCGTCGACCGGCTCGCCTTGATGGACACCGGTCTGGCGCTGGGTGCCGACGACCAGAGCAGTGTTGCCGATCACGCGGGCCGGAATATCTGCGGTGAAGGTAAACGACGAGAACTCCGTGTAATGGCGATCACCAGAAACGAAGCGGGCCAGCCACTCCTGCCGATCCAGGAGATATCCGTACGGTCCCGCGAAGACGAACTGCGCGTGCAGGACCTCGTTGAGCTCGGCAGGGTCGCCCGCGAGCTCGGCCGCCGCCCATCGGTCGACCTGGCGCTGCAGGTCGGTCGGCAGTGTCGACGTCACGGCTCTCTCCTGGTCGAGCTTTCGCTCAGTAGACAGGCTGCGTCGGGTCGACCTCGCGGACCCAGGCGAGCACCCCACCGTCGAGGCTGAGGACGTCGGTATATCCCGCCGCCTGCGCGAGCCGGACCGCTTCCGCCGAGCGGCTGCCGACCTTGCAGTGCACCACCATGCGCCGGCCGCGGGCCGCCAGCTCGTCACGCGAGCGGAACGCCGAGCCGTCACGGAACTCGTCGAGAGGGATCGCCACCGCCCCGGGGATGGAGGCGATCGCCCGCTCGTCCGGCCCGCGCACGTCAATGACGAGCGGCGGCGCGTCCGATCCCAGCTCGACGGCCAGCTCCGGTGCCGTCACGAGCGGCACCCCCACCCCTGAATTCCTACCGGCCGAGTGGCCCGGCAGGCCACAGAGCTCGTCGTAGTCGACCAGCGCGGTCACCGTCGGCGACTCCCCGCATACCGGACAGCCGGGGTCCTTGCGAACCGGCAGCGTGTCCCAGGTCATCGCGAGGGCGTCGTGGACCAGCAGCCGGCCGACCAGCGGCTCCCCGATTCCCAACAGCAGCTTCACCGTCTCGGTCGCCTGAACCGACCCGATGGCTCCGCAGAGCGCCCCGAGGACGCCGCCCTCGGCGCAGGAGGGCACGGCGCCCGGCGGCGGCGGCGAGGGGAAGACGCACCGGTAGCAGGGCCCGTGCTCCGCCCACCACACGGCCACCTGCCCGTCGAACCGGTAGATCGACCCCCACACGTGCGGCTTCCCTAGGAGGACACACGCGTCATTGAGCAGGTATCGGGTGGGGAAGTTGTCCGTCCCGTCGACGACGACGTCGTAGTCCCGAAGGACCTCCATGGCGTTCGACGAGTCGAGCGGTAGGTCGTGCTGCTCCACCTCCACCGAAGGGTTCACCCGGGCCACGGCCTCGGCTGCCGACTCGGTCTTCCGGCGGCCCACGTCGGCGTCCGAGTGGATGACTTGCCGCTGCAGGTTGCTCGCCTCGACGGTATCCGTGTCGACGACACCCAGCGTCCCCACCCCGGCGGCGGCGAGGTACAGCAGCGACGGCGACCCGAGACCACCGGCTCCCACGACGAGCACCCGCGCGGTGGACAGCCGCTCCTGCCCGGCCATGCCCACCTGCGGAAGCAGGACGTGACGCGCATACCGCTCGACGGCCGGACGGTCAAGAGGCCGACCCGCGGAGGCGAGCGGTGGAAGGGGCACCTCACGACCGTACGCCCGCCGCATCCGAAGCCGCCGGGCGGGAAACCTACTCGTGCGTAGGATGGCCGGGGCCGCTGTGGAACAGCGGCTGGCCAGGCACGGAGACGGAGGACGGCCAGATGACGGCTGCGGCGGAGGGCCCCACGCGGGGTCAGCGCCTGCCGCGGTCCGCACGCCGGGCCCAGCTGCTCGAGGCCGCTCAGGCCGCGTTCGTCGAGTACGGCTACCACTCCGCGGCGATGGACGAGATCGCCGACCGGGCCGGAGTCAGTAAGCCGGTTCTCTACCAGCACTTTCCGGGGAAGCTGGACCTCTACCTCGCCCTTCTCGACCACCACCGCGGGCTGCTCGAGGAGGCGGTCCGGACGGCGCTGGCGAGCACCACGGACAACAAGCAGCGCGTGCTCGCCTGCGTGGAGGCCTATTTCGAGTTCGTCTCCCGCCAGGGCGCGCCGTTCCGGCTGCTCTTCGAGTCCGACCTGACCAACGAGCCGGCTGTCGCCGAGCGGATCGAGGGCGTTGCGCTTACCTGCGGCGAGGCGCTCGCCCAGGTCATCGCCGCGGATACCGACCTGTCGGACGCCGACGCACACCTGCTCGGGATGGCCCTTACCGGGATGGCCCAGGTGGCCGCGCGGCACTGGCTGTCGCGCGGTGACCAGGTGCCACGTGAGGAAGCGGCCCAGGTCATCGGGCAGCTGGCCTGGCGCGGGATCGGCGGTTTCCCCAAGAGCGAACAGGCGGAACACGCGCTCCTTCGCCGCAGTTGACTGTGCGGTAGCAGACGGGCGCCGGTATGCGAGTCGCCCCAGACCGCTGACGGCCACGGGGCCGTCGGCTTCCCCAGAAAGGCACCACAGTGGAGGTCAGGATCGGCGTCCAGAACGTCGCTCGAGAGCTGGCGTTCGAGTCCAACCAGAGCGTGGACGAGGTCACCGCGGTCGTCGACGAGGCCCTCAAGAAGGGTGGGACCCTCGCCCTGAGCGACGAGAAGGGCCGCCGCTACGTGGTCCCGGTCGGCGCGCTCGGATACGTCCACATCGGCGAGACCGAGAAGAGCCGGGTCGGTTTCGGGACGGTTTGACGCGGGAATACTTCCCTCTGCGGGAGACGTCGCTCCGGCGATCGTCACCACATCGCAACCAATTGGATCGCGTCAGTTCCCCATCCGACTACGACGAAGTGAGACGTTGGGTGGTGCGTCATCGTAGGTTCCGCCCGGAGACGGGCCACAGGGCCGCCCTCAAGCGGCCAGTAGGGAGTGCAGTGTGATCTCCACCATCATCGGCGCCATCATCGTGGGAGCCATCATCGGGGCGCTCGGCCGGCTTCTCGTGCCGGGCAAGCAGAACATCTCGATCATTGTGACGATCATCATCGGCATCATCGCCAACGTCGTCGTCACCTGGATCGTGACTGCTCTGGGCTATCAGAACCAGAGCGGCATCGCATGGATCCCGTTGATCCTCGGGGCCATCGTGGCCGCGATCATCATCGTCCTCTACGGACGGATGAGCGGACGCGGGTCGCGCGTCTGACGCTGGTTCGAAGGAGCCCGGTCGCTTCGGCGGCCGGGCTTCTTCCTTTCCGCTCGCCCTCCCCTGGCTCCGGGCCACCGCTCAGGCCGAGAGACCAAGCCTGGCCATCCTGCGGGTGTGCTCGTCGGTGAGCCGGGCGAACATCCGGCCCAGCTCGGCCAGGTCCGCGCCAGGTCGGCCGGGGGCGCCGACCAGCAGCGACGCCAGGGCGTCCCGCTCCACGCCGACCCGTTGGGCCTGGGTCAGCGCCTCGCCGACGAGACGGCGTCCCCAGAGTGCCAGTCGGCCGCCGATCCGCGGGTCGTCGGCGATCGCCTGCCGAACCGCCCGCACGACGTACTCGTCGCGGCCCATGTCCTCGATGACCGACTCCACCAGGGCACGGGTGTCGCCGTCGACGTAGGCCGAGATCTCACGGTAGAAGTCCTGGGCGATCCCGTCCCCCACGTAGGCCTTCACCAGCCCCTCGAGCCAGTCGTTCGGGGAGGTGCGCTCGTGGAACGCGTCGATCGGCTGCACGAACGGGGCGATGGCCTCCTGCGGGTCGGCCCCCAGCTCCTGGAGGCGGACGACGATCTGCTCGTAGTGGTGGAACTCGGTGACCGCGAGGCGGGCCACCTCCGCCTTGTCGCTGGCGCTCGGAGCCGATTCCGCATCGGCGGCCAACTGGCTGAAGGCCATCAGCTCGCCGTATGCGAGGGCGCCCAGGAGGTCGACAACGGCGGCCCGGAAGTCGTCGCTCCAGGTGTCGGGGGCGTCGCTTTCCGCAGGCGCCGTCGCCGGGTCGGTCATGCCGTCACCGTAGCGGCAGAGTAGGGCCGTGACCGCTCTCGACCGCAGCGCCGAGCCGCACCGGCACCGGGAGTGGGCGGCGTCATTCGGCACCGACCCGGAGCGGTACCACCGGACCCGCCCCCGGTATCCCGCCGAGCTCATCCGTGACCTCGTCGACGCGATCCCGGGTCGAAAGGTGCTCGACGTCGGCTGCGGCACGGGCATCGTCGCTCGGCAGCTGCAGGCCGCCGGCTGCCAGGTGTTGGGGGTGGACGTCGACGCGCGGATGGCCGACGCGGCCCGGCACCACGGTGTCGAGGTGGAGGTCGCCGCGTTCGAGAGGTGGGACCCCGCCGGCCGGACGTTCGACGCGGTCGTCGCCGGCCAGACGTGGCACTGGGTGGATCCCGTCGCGGGCGCCGCCAAGGCCGCCGAGGCTCTGCGACCGGGTGGACGGCTGGCCGTCTTCTGGAACGCGGGTGACCCGCGGGCCGAGCTGGCTCAGGCGTTCGCCGAGGTCAACCGCCGGCATCTGCCCGAGCTGCCGGCTCTCTTCACCGTCGGCTCGGCGGTCGAGGGCTACCAGCGCTTCCTCCAGGCCGCGGAGGACGGGATCGGGAGCGCCAGCGCGTTCGGCGAGCCGGAGCAACGGCGGTACGTCTGGGAACAGCGCTACACGACCGACGACTGGCTCGACCAGGTGCCGACCAGCGGGTTCTTCGCGCAAATCGACGCCGTCCGCGCTCGGGCGCTCCTGGGGACATCGGAGCGGCCATCGACGCCTACGGCGGTGCCTTCCTCGTGCAGTACACGACCGTGGCCGTCAGCGCCGTCCGAAGCCGGTCCTGGTGACCCGGTAGACTGACGCATACCTTCGGTGCCCGGTCGGCACGAATCGAGACCCCGGGGAGTGACTCCCCCCGCCATTTACGGCGACGACAGACCTCCGATCGGCCCGCAACACCCGCCGCGCAGCGCTTTTGACGCGCGACCGGCTCGATCGAGAGAACCGCATGACCGACACGTCCATCGACCATGGCCTAGGCCACAGCTCAGAGGCCTCCGCGCCCGCCCCTGCCCCGCAACCCACCTTCGCCGACTTCGACGTTCGGCCCGAGATCGTCGAGGCGCTCGCCGCCGTCGACATCGTGCACCCCTTCCCCATCCAGGCAATGACCCTGCCGGTCGCCCTCGGCGGCCACGACATCATCGGCCAGGCCAAGACCGGCACCGGCAAGACGCTGGGCTTCGGCATACCGATCCTTCAGCGGGTCGTCTCTCCCACCGACGACGCGTATGCGTCGCTGGCGAAGCCGGGTAAGCCCCAGGCCCTCGTCGTCACGCCGACCCGTGAACTGGCGGTCCAGGTGGCCGGCGACCTCGAGAAGGCCGGCGCCCGGCGCGGTGTCCGCATCACGACCGTGTACGGCGGCCGGGCCTACGAGCCGCAGATCGACGCGCTGCGCAAGGGCGTGGAGGTCGT
>JBKPQA010000282.1:0-5422 GCA_046733835.1 Actinomycetota bacterium | reverse complement strand
ATCCTCCACGCGCTCGTTGGTTGCGCTCGGGTCTAGCGTGAGATCGACGGCTCCACCCCGACCTCTAGGAGTCCTGCCATGCCGAACGTGACCATCATTGGAACCGGCAACATGGGCCAGGCCATCGCCGGCGTCCTCACCAAGGGGGGCGCCGCGGTGGATCTGATCGGCCACCATGACGACGGTGACGTCAGCGGCGAGGTGGTCGTCCTCGCCGTCCCCTACCCCGCCCTAGCGGACGTCGTGTCGAAGCGGGGTGACCAGCTCAACGGCAAGGTCGTCGTCGACATCAGCAACCCGCTGAACGTGGAGACCTTCGACTCACTTCGGGTGCCGCCGGACAGTTCCGCGGCAGCCGAGCTCGCCGAGCGACTTCCCGGAGCGAAGGTGCTCAAGGCGTTCAACACGAACTTCGCCGCGACGTTGGCCTCCGGCACCCTCGGCGGCGAGCCGACCACTGTGCTCATCGCCGGGGACGACGCCGACGCCAAGGCCGACTTGGCCGCTCTGGTGACCGCGGGTGGGCTACGCGTGATCGACGCGGGCTCACTGCGTCGGGCCCGCGAGCTGGAGGCGTTGGGCTTCCTCCAGATCACGCTGGCCGCGGCGGAGCGCATTCCCTGGACTGGCGGCTTTGCCGTCCAGTCGTAGCCACGGCACACCCGGCGGCTCAGCTCATTCGCTGCGCTGCTTCTCCTCCGCGGACATGATGTGGAGCACCGCGTTGATGAGCCCGAGGTGGGTGAACGCCTGCGGGAAGTTGCCGAGGTGCCGCCCGCTGGCCGCGTCGATCTCCTCGGCGTAGAGGCCGAGCGGGCTGGCCATCGAGAAGAGCTTCTCGCAGAGTCGCCGCGCGTTGTCGACCTCGCCGATGAGCGCGTATGCGGACACAAGCCAGAAGGAGCAGATGGTGAACGTCCCCTCCTCGCCACTCAGTCCGTCGTCGGTGTGCTCCACCCGGTACCGCAGCACGAGCCCGTCCTCGGTGAGCTCCTGCGCGATCGCGTGGACCGTGTTGCGGATCCGCTCGTCGTCCAGCGGCAGGAACCCGACCAGCGGGATGAGAAGCGTGGACGCATCGAGGGCCGTCGTCCCGTAGTACTGCGTGAAGACCCCACGGTCGTCGACGCCGTTGGCCAGGATGTCGGCTTTCATCTCGTCGGCCGCCGCCTGCCACGCGTCGGCTCGCTCCTCCTCCTCGCGGGCTCGGGCCAACTTCGCGCCGCGGTCGGCCGCCACCCAGCACATCACCTTGGACGAGGTGAAGTGCTGCGGCTCTCCCCGCACCTCCCAGATGCCGCGGTCCGGCTCGCTCCAGTTCTTGACCGCGGCATCGACGAACCGCGCGAGGATCGTCCACAGCCGGTCATCGACCCGGTCCCGAGATCCCTTGTGCACCCAGACGGAGTCGAGGATGGCGCCCCAGACGTCGTGCTGTTTCTGGTCGTAGGCACCGTTGCCGATCCGGATCGGCCGTGAGTGCATGTAGCCGTCGAGGTGGTCGAGGATCTCCTCAGTGAGCTCGCGCTCCCCGTCGACGCCGTACATGATCTGGATGTCGTCTCCGATGCCGGCGACGTCGGCGATAAAGGAGAAGAAGTCGTCCGCCTCCCAGTCGAAGCCGAGCCGGGCCATCGCCCAGAGGGTCAAGGTCGAGTCGCGGATCCACGTGTACCGGTAGTCCCAGTTCCGTTCTCCCCCAGGCGTTTCCGGCAGCGACGTCGTTGCCGCGGCGACGAGAGCGCCGCTCGGCGCGTACGTGAGTCCCTTCAGGGTCAGCGCACTCCGCTCGAGGTGGATACGCCACGGGTGGTCCGGGAAGCGGCCACGGGCCAGCCAGTGCTGCCAGTGGTGAGCGGTCCATACTTGCCGCTTGTATGCCTCGGCGTGGGTGTGTGGCGGCTCGTACGGGGACCACGACAGCGCGACGAAGTGGGTCTGGCCCTCCTTCATCAAGGTGCGCGCCATGGCACGGTTGCCCTCGAACCCGAGGTTCATGTCGGTGGTGAGCCTCAGCCGCGGCGCATGCTCGCTGGGCTCCGTGACCGCGTCGTGGTACCCGTCGCCGTTGTACGTCCAGATGGCCGGTTCCTGGCCGTAGTTGAACATCGGGCTGCAGTCCAGCGACATCTGGACCTCGCCGTTGACGCACCGCACCTGGCGCAGCAGGCAGTGCTCGGTGTCGTAGTCGGTGGGCGCCCGGCGATAACGCTTCGACCGCTCGTTCTCATGGTGCCACGGTCCGATGAGCAGGCAGTCACGCACGATGACCCAGCCGGTCGGCGTGCCCCAGCTCGTCTCGAGGATCATCGTGCCCGGCAGGTAGCGCCGGGCCACTGGGACGCGCATGTCCGCGGGACCGAACCGGAACCCGCCCGCGTCCCGGTCCAAGATCGCGCCGAACACACTCGGCCCGTCCATCCTCGGCAGGCACATCCACTCGATGTTGCTGCTCGGCGCGACGAGAGCGGTGACCTCGCAGTCCGACAGAAACGCATACTCCGCGATCGGGGGGTACGACGAGACGGTCGTCCAGTCGGTGCTCTCGATGCCGTCCATGAGATCGCCCCTCTCGCAGGGTTCCGTTGATCGAAGTGTGACGGCAAAGCGGCCATGGCGTACAGGGAAGCGGTGCTACACACGCATCCATGAGGGGTCGGGGGCGGGGAAAGCGCGGTCTGCGGGTGACCGCGGCCGTCGCCGGCGCGGTCGTGCTCCTCCTCGTCGCGACGGCGATGTTGTTCGTCCCGGCCGCCAGCCCCCGACGGCTCGTGGCCGGTCTGCTCGAGGCGGGCGACCCGTCGTTCTACGCCGTTCCGTCCTCGTCAGCCGCCGCACCACCGGGCACGGTGGTGCGCGCGCAGGAGCTCCTCAGCGCCCCCGCGGGCGCACGGGCTTGGCGGGTCCTCTATCACTCGACCGACCTCGGTGGTCACGACACGGTCCTCTCCGGTGTGGTCGTCACCCCGAACTCGCCCGCACCGGCGGCCGGGCGTGTCGTCGTGGGGTGGGGGCACCCGACCACCGGAGCGGTGGCTGGTTGTGCGCCGTCGAACGGCATCGACCCGTTCCTCGTGATCGAGGGGCTACCCCAACTGCTCGCCGCCGGTTACGTCGTCGTCGCTCCGGACTACCCGGGCTTGGGCGTCGCAGCACCCAGCTCGTACCTCATCGGAACGAGCGAGGCCCGCAGCCTGCTCGACGCGGTACGGGTTGCGCGACAGCTGCCGACGGGCGCGACGACGACGACCGTGCTCTGGGGTCACTCGCAGGGCGGCCACGCTGTCCTCTTCGCCGCCGAACAAGCGGGCCAGTATGCGTCTGAGCTTGCCGTACGCGCGGCGGCGGTCGCCGCCCCGGCGGCCGACCTCGGGACGCTCCTCGACGACGACATCGGCGACGTCTCCGGGGTCACCATCGGCTCGTACGCCTTCGCCGCATACCAGCAGGCTTATGCCTCCCGCTACCCCGGGCTTGAGCTGACCAGCATCCTCACCAATGCTGGCGCGTCCGTGACTCCCACGATGGCCAACCTCTGCCTCTTCGGTGACAACCTCAAGCTGCACGCGCTGGCCCGGCCGCTTCGCGGCAATTACCTGCGCAGCGACCCGAGCAGCACTCCACCCTGGTCGACAATGCTCGCCGAGAACACGCCGGGACCGCCACCTTCAGAGTTGCCGGTTTTCGTCGCACAGGGCGGTGCGGACACTCTTGTCGTGCCGTCAGCGACGCAGGCATACGTCGCGGCAGCATGTCGGAGCGGCGCCCGAATCACCTTGCGGGAGTATGAGACTGACACCCACGGAACCATCGCGAACACCGCCGTGCCCGACGTTCTCGGCTTCTTCCGCTCGACTCTGGCTGGCGCTGCACCGCCGTCAACCTGCTGAGCAGGCGCCCTCCACGGCCTGCTGAACATTCAACAAAGGCTCCACAGAGCGGACACTTCGGTCATAGTCTTGGCCGGTGCCGCGGTCAGGGGCAGCGCCGACACGGGACCACGCGGTCCTGTTCTACGACCACGCCGCGCACGCCGCCGACTCGCTCACCGACTACGTCGCCGATGGCCTGCACCGAGGGGACGGTGTCATCGCCGTCCTCACGCCCCCGCAGGCCACTGCACTTCGTGCCGCCCTCGAGGGGTCGGGCGACGACGCTGGCCGCGCCGCCGCCGAGGGCCGGTTCGTCCTGCTCGACGCGGCCACCACGCTCGAGAGCTTCCTCGTCGATGGCGCCCCGGACGCGCGTCTCCTTACCGACGGGGTCGGCGCCGCCATCAAGGAGCTCGGGGCGGGCGGGCGAGCGGTCCGTGCGGCGGGAGAGATGGTCGCGGTCCTCTGGGGCGAGGGAAACCTCACCGGAGCGCTGGCCCTCGAGACGGTCTGGAACGAGCTGGCCGACTCGATGGGCTTCGGACTGCTCTGCCCCTACCCCGCGGCGGTCCTCGACAGTGGACACCTCGGGCACATCGGCCGGCTCTGCGCGCTGCACACGGATGTCTTGGCTCCCGCCTCGTATGCGTCGGGCTTGGATCCCGAGCTCCCGGGCGACGTGGAGACCGGCGTCTTCGTCCCCGCTCCCGAGGCGGTTGGTGCGACCCGTCGGCGGGTTGCCGGGGCGATGGCCGAGTGGTCGGCGACGCGAGGGTTGGACCTCGACGACCAGCTGGTGTCGGACGCCTGCCTGGTCGCCTCGGAGATGGCCGCGAACGCTGTCACCCATGCGCGTTCGGCGTTCGAGGTCGACGTCGCCTGCCGCGAGGGAGCGGTCCGGCTGACGGTCTCCGACATCGGACCGGGCGCGGCGGAGGAGCACCGGGGCGCTCCGCTCGACCTCGGGGGCCGCGGGCTCGCGATCGTGGCGGAGGTCGCCGATCGGTGGGGCTGCGACACCATCGCCGGGGGCAAGGTCGTGTGGGCCGAGCTCACCACCCGTCAGCCGATCTGAACCCTCACCGTGTCGAGCTGGGACGGGCTGAGCTACCGACGCGTCAACACACTGCAGCAGTGGCTCGCCGGCCGCGCCCTTGACGATGTCCAGCTGCTGGGCGTTCACAGCCTCCTCGACGTCGGGTGTGGAGACGGGCGGATCACCCAGTCGTTGGCCGCGCAGATCCCCGGCGCCCGATGTGTCGGAATCGACCCGTCGCCTGGGATGATCGCCGTCGCGCCGGCCGCGGATGGCATCGTTTTCGAGGTCGGTGCCGCCGAGACGATGACCTTCGACGACGAGTTCGACCTCGTCGTCTCGTTCAATGCGCTGCACTGGGTGCTCGACCAGGGTCGCGCGCTCAGGAACGTCGCGGCGGCGATGCATCATGGCGGTCGGGCGGTCCTCGTCTTCGTATGCGACGGGCCGCGGCCCAGCCTCGAGGACATCGCGATGGGCGTCACGTGCTCGCCGCGGTGGAGCCCCTCGTTTC
>JBKPQA010000281.1:0-3737 GCA_046733835.1 Actinomycetota bacterium | reverse complement strand
CCGCGAGCGATCGCCGAGAGCATCCGAGGCACGGCCGCCGCCCGCTCCGCGAGACCCGCCGAACCTGGCCGAACCGCGGTCCGAACCGACTGCGCGATCATCGTGACGAGGCCCATCCGGCTGGTGTGTCGTGCCATTGGCCGTCCTCCCCTGTTCTGCGAAGGTCTTCTCGCATTGACGCCCGAGACCTTCTGTGGTCTCGACACGCATACCCATTCTGACGGTGGTCCGAACCCGCCGACGGCGGGCTTCCGCACGTCACAACGACCGGCAGCCGAGGACCATTCCGGCCCTGCGTGGCATACCTGGGCGTGTTACGAGCGTGTGACCTGCCCCGCAGGCACGGTCGCCCCAGCAGCACGCAACGGGAACTCCTCCTTGGCGTGCTCGGCGATGCGCTTGAGCATGTACGTGTCGATGCCGGCGCTCACCCCTCCGCCCACGAACGGCAGGGCGCGGCCCAGCCGGCTGAAGGTCGACCGCCCGACCGTCCCGATGAGCCGGAACGCGATGCCCTTGTTGACCATCATGAGCGCCGGGCCGGGTAGCTGCTGAGCGGCGAGGTCGGTCAGCCGCCCCGTCGGCGAGACGATCCCGGCCTTCCTGATCAGGTCGTCCGCGTCGGCCCCCACCAGGGCCAGGAGCACCGCCGTCCGAATGTGCTGCTGTGACAGGTCGTAGCCGCGGAGCGCCGCGATGGCCGCGGTCATCCTGGTCGCCACGAAGTAGAACTCGGCCACGTTGACCGGCAGCGCGATCGGCATGGTCACGAAGCCACCGAAGCCGGTGACGAACCCACCCGTCCCCGCCATGGCCATGTGCGAGCGGATGACGTGCTCGACCGCGTCGTCGACGTTGTCGGACTTCATCCGAGCCTGGTCGGCCGCGTGCTGCGCCGACGGGAGCGGCCCCTTGCCCTCGATACCGACGTCCAAAATCGGCTGCAGCACCCGGTACACGGCGGCCGAGACGCCCTTGGGTTCGGTGTTGGCCTGCTCGAGGGCGGTCCCGGGTGTCTGCCGGGCGCGCTTGTCGTCGTCGCCGCCGAAGCCGAAGATCCCCACGTCGTCCACCTCTCGTCGTTCACCGAGCCATCGGGCCGGCCAATCCTCGCGGCGCCGTCCGGAGCCCGCAACACGCCAACGTCACCGTTGGGCGGCGCGTTCCCTCAGGAGACCGCCGCACCGGCCGGTATGCGTCGGCATCCCCCGTCGGCGTCGTCAGGTTGGATGAGGTCGTGCTGCCCCTGGTCGTCGTCGGCGCCCGTGCTGCCGTCGGGCCGCGCGAGCCCGGGGGGCCGGTCGTCGCCGGCGATCTTGCGGCGGTCGTCCGGTACGCCGCCGAGCTGGAGCAGCGCGAGCACCCGCGCTGGCTGGTCTCGTCGGCCGGGACCGCACTGCAGCCCCTCGTAGAGGCCGGTGTCCGCGTGCAACGCTGCTGGGACGTCGCCGAGGTGCATCGATTACTCCACGGCGGCTGGCAGGCCGACCTCGGCCGGGTATGGGCCGCCGCCCACGGGCTCGACGCCAGCACCATTCCCAAGCCGGCCGGCGAGGACCTCTTCGATCTCCTCGACCCGGACCCCACGCAGCGAGCCGATCCGGAGGCTGCGGTGCGACCGGACGGTCACCTGCGGCCCGATGTCCTGGACGCGACGTGGGCCGCTTCCGACTCGCGCTTGGACGCGGTCGCGACCGTGCTGACCGAGATCGCCAGCCGACAGGAGCGTGCTCTCCAAGGGCTCGGGCCGCGAAGCATCGCGGCCGCATACTCCGAGTCCGCGGCGGCCGTGTTGTGCCTGGAGCTCGAGCGGGACGGCCTTCCGGTCGACCGGCGCGCCGCCGAGGACCTCATCGCGGCCGCTGCCGGTCCGCGCCCTCGGGACCAGGCGGACGCCGTCCGGCTCCGCCGCGAGCGCGACGCGCGCGTCCTCGCGCACGCCCCGGGACGTGAGAGCACCGACCTGCGGAACCCGGCCCAGGTCAAGGAGCTGCTCGCAGCGGTCGGCGTGTCGGTGCCCAACACTCGCAAGTTCGTCCTCGAGCGGTACCGCGCCACTTCTCCGCTCGTCGACGCGCTGCTCGAGTGGCGCAAGGACGAACGGGTCGCGACGACCTACGGCTACCGCTGGCTGGACGAGCACGTCGGCGCGGACGGCCGGCTCCGGGGCGGGTGGACCGCTTGCGACGGAGCGGCGGGACGGATGACCGCCCAGAACGGCCTGCACAACCTTCCGGCGCCACTGCGGCCGGCCGTCGTGGCCGAAGCCGGTCACGTGTTTGTGCGGGCGGACCTGGGGCAGGTCGAGCCGCGCGTCCTCGCTGTGGTCTCCGGGGACGTTGCGTTTGCCGAGGCCACCTGGGCCGACGACCTCTACGCGCCGGTCGCCGAGAAGCTCGGCATCGAGCGCAAGGTCGCCAAGGTGGCGGTCCTCGCGGCGATGTACGGGCAGCGCTCCGGCGCCGCCGGCCAAGCGCTCGGCGACCTGGAGCGCGCGTACCCCGTCGCCATGGGCCTGCTCGATGACGCTTATGCGTCGGGCGTGGCTCGCCGGCCACTGCGCACCTACGGGGGTCGCCGGATCAACCTCGATGCCGACTGGCCGGGCAGCGACGACGGCGGGCGAGGACGGTACGCGCGCAACGCGCTGATCCAGGGATCCGCGGCGGAGCTGTTCAAGGCGTGGGCGGCGACGGTTCGGCACGTGACGGCGCCCACGGGCGCCCAGATCGTCCTGTGTCTCCACGACGAGCTGCTGCTGCAGGCTCCCGAGGACCGGGCGGATGAAGTGGCCGACGCCGTGGAGCGGTGCCTGGACGACAGCGCGCGGCGCTGGGCCGGCACGGATCAGGTGCGGTTCGTCGCGGACACCAGCGTCATCCGCCGGTGGTCCGACGCCAAGTGAGTGTCAGGCCGAGCCGAACCCGCCGCTGTCCTCGTCCTTGCCGGGCTTGCCGGTCTCGTCAGTGACGTCCTTGAGGAACGCCTCGAACTCGGCGCCGATCTCGTCAGCGGACGGCAGCTCGGACACTCCGGTAGCCAGCAGGCTGGGCCGCTCACGCCCTTCCATGAACGTGTCGTACTGGCGCTCCAGCGCCTCGATGACGGCCTTGACCTCGTCGGAACCCTCGACCTCGCGGGCGATCTCCGCCCGGTTGAGGCCAGCAGCGGCGGCCAGGTCGGTCGTCGACAGGCTCAGGCCCGTGACTCCGCTCACCGCGCCGAGACCCGCGAGCGCCGCGTCGGCGAACTCGGCCTGCGCGAGGTAGTGCGGGACGTGGACGGCGAACCCGAGGGCGTCGCGTCCCGACTCGCCGAGCCGCAGCTCGAGCAGCGCCGACCAGCTGGCCGGGACCTGCACGGTGCCGAACACCGGCTCGTGCTGGGCGATGAGTCGCGGGTCGGTGGCGTGCGCCGTCATCCCGAGCGGACGGGTGTGGGGCACCGCCATGGGAATGCCGTGGACGCTCACCGTGAGGTCGACCCCGAGGACCTTGCCGAGGCCGAGCACGGCCTCGACCATGCGCTCCCACTGGTAGTCCGGCTCGGAGCCGGCGAGGAGCAGGAACGGCTGGCCGTCGCGGTCGGTGAGCCGATAGAGCAGCAGCGAGGGGTCCTCGTAGGAGGTCCACCGGTCGCGCTCGAACGTCATCATCGGCCGGCGTCCGCGGTAGTCGAGCAGCTGGTCGAGGTCGAACGACGCGACGACGGTGTGGTCGTGAGCGGCCAGCAGGTGC
>JBKPQA010000280.1:0-2765 GCA_046733835.1 Actinomycetota bacterium | reverse complement strand
GCATACTCTGCACTGAGCGGGCTGGCCGCGATGACCTGGGTCATCGTCTCGGCCGGCGCGGGCGCCATGAGGGATTCCGGCGCCCGCATCCGCGTCCACGCCACCGGAGTCGGCGCGCCCTTCTCGGAGAGCACGGTGATGACCGCCTCGCCAGTGCCCAGCGAGGTGAGCACCTTCTCGAGGTCGTACTCGCTCGTGGGATAGGTCGACACGGCTGCCTTGAGCGCCTTGGCGTCGTCCGGGGTGAACGCCCGCAGCGCGTGCTGCACGCGGTTGCCCAGCTGGGCCAGGACTTCGCCCGGAACGTCCTTCGGCGACTGCGTCACGAAGAAGATGCCGACGCCCTTGGACCGGATGAGCCGCACCGTCTGCTGGATCGACTGGAGGAACTCCTTGGAGGCGTTGTTGAACAGCAGGTGCGCCTCGTCGAAGAAGAAGACCAGCTTGGGCTTCTCGACGTCGCCGACCTCGGGCAGATCGTGGAAGAGGTCCGCCAGCAGCCACATCAAGAACGTCGAGAACAGCTCAGGCCGGTCTTGTACCGCGGGCAGCTCGAGCATCGTCACCATGCCGCGGCCGTCGGCGGCGGTTCGGAGCAGGCTCTTCGTGTCGAACTCGGGCAGCCCGAAGAAGACGTCCGCGCCTTGCGCGGAGAACGTCACCAGTTCGCGGAGAATGACGCCGGCCGTCGCGGCCGACAGCCCGCCGATCTTCTCCAGGTCGGCCTTGCCCTCGTCGGAGGTGAGGTAGGAGATGACCTCGCGCAGGTCCTTGAGATCGTCGAGGAACAAACCACGCTGGTCGGCGTAGTAAAAGACGAGGCCCAGGCTCGATTCCTGGGTCTCATTGAGCCCCAGGACTTTGGACAGCAGTACTGGGCCAAACGACGTGATCGACGTGCGGATCGGGACGCCCTGCCCCATTCCGCCCAGCGAGAGGAACTCGACGGGGTAGCCCTTGGGCTCCCAGGTGAGTCCCAGGCTCGCGCACCGGTCGGCGATCTTGGGGTTCGGCTCGCCGGGCACCGCCATCCCGCTGAGATCACCCTTGATGTCCGCGAGGAAGACGGGGACGCCCTGCGCCGCCAGCTGCTCGGCCATGAGCTGGAGGGTCTTGGTCTTGCCAGTACCGGTGGCGCCCGCGACGAGGCCGTGCCGGTTCATGACCGAGAGCGGGATCCGCACCTTCGCCTCGGGGTAGACGGTGTCCTCGAAGACCGCACTGCCGAAGAGGAGGGACGGGGTGTCGAAGCCGTAGCCCGTCGTGATGGCGCCAATCTGCTCCGGCACCGGGCCGGCCTGGCCCGCGGCTTCAGTGGTGGATGTGGTGGCCGGAGCCGTGGAGGTTGCGTCCGCGGGCGGCGTGGGCGAGGGCGCGTCGGTCACGATTCGCATGCTAGACGGGGTCCCCGCGAAGTATCGGAGCGGAGCGTCGAACTTCGTGGGGCTGTCCTAGCCCGCACGAATCGGACCGAACCGGAACCGATCCCAACGGCTCTGAGCGCTGACGGCGGGCACTCGCATACCGACCCCTAGACTGCGGCGGTGATCTTCAAGGCCATCGGTGACACGCGCCCCTACCCTGATCACGGGCGCGTCTCGGTGAAGGACTGGTCCGACGTGCCCCCTCGTCAGGTGCGCCTCCAGGACCTCGTCACGACGAAGACCACGCTCGACTTGAGCATGCTGCTCGCCGAGGACTCGACGTTCTACGGCGACCTGTTCGCCCATGTCGTTCAGTGGAATGGCGACCTCTATCTCGAGGACGGCCTGCACCGCGCGCTGAGGGCCGCCCTGCAGCAGCGACCTACCCTTCACGCACGGGTGCTCGTGCTTCACTAACCACCGTGAGCCACGTGGTCGAGTCCGCGGCATCGCGGAGGCACCGGCGCAACCGGCGCACGGCCATCCTGTTTCTCGTCCTCGTGGCGCTCCTGGCGGGCGCCTTTTACTACGCCGCGCAGTACTTCAACCGCCCGTCGACCCCGGCCGCCTCGTCCGGCTGCCCGACCGGACAGTCCACCGTCGCAGCCGAGAACCCGCCCCTGGCCCCCCATCAGGTCACCGTGAACGTCTACAACGCCACCAACCGCGCGGGCCTGGCCGCGGCGACGGCGAAGGACATAAAGGCGCGCGGCTACGTCATAGGTCAGGTTGCAAACGACCCGCTCAAGAAGAAGATCCAGGCGCCCGCCGAGGTCCGGTTCGGGCCCAACGGCAAGGCCGGATCTGAGCTCGTGGCCAAGCTCGTCGAGGGAGCCGTCCCGACCCAGGACACACGGGGCGACGCCTCAGTGGATCTTGTGATCGGCAACGGGTTCAAGGCCCTGGTCGCCGCGCCGGCCACGACGACCGCGTCTACCCCGACGGTGGCGAACCCCTGCTGACGCTCAGCTCTTTGCGGCTCGGGACGCGACCGCTTCGATGGCCAGCTCGTAACCCTGCGTCCCGAGGCCCACGATGACTCCGGTTGCCACAGCGGAGATATACGAATGGTGCCGGAACCCTTCTCGCGCATGGACATTCGAGATGTGCACCTCGACCACCGGACACGTCACCGTCGCCAGGGCATCACGGATGGCCACGGAGGTATGCGAGTACGCACCAGCGTTGATGACAATCCCGGCACCGTGCCGCAGCTCCTGAATCATGTCGACCAGCTCGCCCTCGCGGTTCGTCTGCCGGCAGTCGACGTCGAACCCCAGGCCGTCAGCGTATGCGGCACAGCGCGCCTCCACGTCGGCGAGCGTCTCGGACCCGTAAACG
>JBKPQA010000279.1:0-9659 GCA_046733835.1 Actinomycetota bacterium | reverse complement strand
GGTCAGCCCCTTCAGCTCACCGCCGACGATCGACTTGAGCCCCGCGCCGAGCTGGGCACCGACGTTGCGGGCGCGAACGGTCAGGCCGGTCACCTCGCCGAGGACCTCGGTGACGTCGTGGCCCGGCAGGTCGTTCATCGTCGAGATGAGCATGGCTGCAGCCTCCCACAGGAAGGGGCGGTCCGGGGCGCCCCTCCCACAGGAAGGGGCGCCCCGGACCGCATACATTGCCACCTGTGGTCACCACCGGGAGCTACGGCGGGCGCGACCGCGAGCGCTGGGTTGCGGAGGATCCCGCCCAGAAGCAGGCGGACCGTGACGACTTCGCCCGCGACCGGGCCCGGCTGATCCACTCGGCCGCACTGCGCCGGCTGTCGGCCAAGACGCAGGTGGTGCAGCCGGGCAGCGACGACTTCGCCCGGACCCGCCTCACCCACTCATTGGAGGTGGCCCAGATCGGGCGGGAGTTCGGCGCCGCGCTCGGCTGCGACGCGGACGTCGTCGACACCGCCTGTCTGGCTCACGACCTGGGGCACCCGCCGTTCGGCCACAACGGCGAAGAGGCGTTGGACGCCATCGCCGGGGACATCGGTGGCTTCGAGGGGAACGCCCAGACGCTACGGGTGCTGACGCGGCTCGAGGCCAAGCGCTGGCATCCCGACGGTCGGCCGGCTGGCCTCAACCTCACTCGCGCGAGCCTCGACGCGGCCACCAAGTACCCGTGGGGCCGCGGCGAATCCATCTGGGGCACAAAGAAGTTCGGTGTGTATGCGGCGGATCTGCCGGTCTACGAGTGGTTTCGGGACGGAATCGAGTCCGGGGTCCGGTGCCTGGAGGCTGACGTCATGGACTGGTCCGATGACGTTGCCTACTCGGTGCACGACATCGAGGACGCCATCGCCTCCCGGACCATCGACCCGCGACTGCTGCACTCGGCATCAGACGTCTCGGTGGTTTTTCCCGTCGCGCGGTCGACCTATGCCCCGGATCTTGCAGAGGACGACTTCGCCCACGCGTTGGACCGGTTGCTCGCGACGGGGGCGATCCCCGGCGCATACGCCGGGACCCGCGCGGATCTGGCCGCCCTGAAGGACATGACCAGCCGGCTCATCGGCCGGTTCGTCCTCGCGGTCGAGCAGGCGACTCGCGAGAAGCACGGCGACGGCCCGCTGACCCGGTATGACGCCCACCTCGTGGTGCCCGACGAGGTGCGAGCCGAGGCCTCGGTTCTCAAGGCGCTCGCTGCCCACTTCGTGATGTTCGCCGACGAGCGCGTGGGAATTCTGGCACGGCAGCGGGACGTGATCGCCGAGCTGGCCGAGTGGTTCGCGGCGGACCCCTCGCGGCTGGACCGAGATCTCCACGCTGACTTCGACTCGGCGGTGGATGACGCGGAGCGGTTGCGCGTGGTGGTCGACCAAGTGGCGTCCCTCACCGACGGCCGTGCAATGACCCTCGCCATGGCCGCGTCGTGAGGCGCCGCCCGGGTCGACCCCGTACCGTGTGCCGGTGAGCGCAGCCAAGGCCCTGGGCGGCCTCTTCGTCCTGGGCGTCGTTGCGGCCGGTGGGCTGTACGTCGGCGACCGCTACGCGGAGTCGCGGGCCGAGGAGTATGCGGTCGGTGTCGTCTCCCAGAGCATCTCGACGACGTCCCCGCCGGTGGTGGACATCAAGGGGTTCCCGTTCCTGACCCAGCTGATGAGCGGGACGCTCGACCACGTGACCGCTACGTCGCCGGGCGCCACGCTTGACGGGGTTCCCGTCACGGACGTGGCCATTGACGCGACCCGGGTGAACGTCCGACCGCCGGCCGGCCAGCAGCCGTCCGCCGGTCACGCGACGGTCGTGGCGACGATCCCGACGGCGTCCCTTGAGAAGGCCGTCAAGGATGGCACGGGCCTGACCGTGCAGCTCGCGGTGGACGGCTCCACAATCAAGGCGTCTGGAAACGTCCTCGGCCTACCGATCGTCCTCACCCTCGCTCCGCGCGTCGACAGCGGCAAGCTGCTGGTGGATGCGCAGGACCTCACCCTCGGCGGTCGACAGATCACCCCCGAGTCGCTGCCCTCTGCCGTGCGGGACCGGGTCAAGGACATCGAGGTCCCGGTCCAGGGGCTGCCGTCGGGTCTGGCCCTGAGCCGCGCGGAGGTCGTCCCGAGCGGGCTGCGCGTCACCGCCGACGGCACCAACGTCGTGGTCCCAGAAACGACGGCAGCTAACGGCGGCGCCTGACCTCGGCACGTGTGGGTGAGCGCCGGCTCGCTCCGCCAACCGACCTACACTCGCCTCGTGGCGGGACGGTTCGTGGCCGAGGATGTGGCCACCCTCAAGGAGCGGACCTCGCTCGAAGAGGTGGTACGCGAGCACGTGACGCTCCGCCGCTCGGGCAGCAGCCTGCTCGGACTCTGCCCGTTCCACGACGAGAAGACGCCGTCGTTCAACGTCAACCCCACGACG
This sequence comes from Actinomycetota bacterium, assembly GCA_046733835.1. GTDB lineage: Bacteria > Actinomycetota > Actinomycetes > Actinomycetales > Dermatophilaceae > Lapillicoccus. The sequence continues at coordinate 7,202 of JBKPQA010000279.1, read as the reverse complement.
AACCACTACTTCTGCTTCGGTTGTCAGGAGGGTGGCGACGCCATTTCCTTCGTTCAGAAAGTTGAGCACCTCAGCTTCACCGAGGCGGTGGAGCGGCTCGCCCAACGCATCGGCATGGAGATGCGCCACGAGGACGGCGGCACTCGGCAGCGTGACGAGGGCGGTGCCGGCCGCCGGACTCGGCTCCTCGAGGCGCACCGGGTCGCCCAGGAGTTCTACGCCGACCAGCTCCTCACCGCCCAGGGTGCGCGGGCGGGGCGCGACTTCATGCGGGAGCGAGGATTCGACAGCGCGGCGGCGACGCTGTTCGGGGTGGGGTACGCCCCGCGCGGCGGCGAGGATCTCGTCCGTCACCTGCGGGCGAAGGGGTTCCAGGACGACGAGCTCGTCGCGGGCGGCCTGGCGGGTCGCGGGTCCCGTGGTCTCTACGACCGGTTCCGCGGCCGCCTGGTATGGCCCATCCGCGACATCACCGGCGACTGCGTCGGGTTCGGAGCCCGCCGGCTCTACGACGACGACCGGATCGAGGCCAAGTACCTCAACACCTCCGAGACGGCGATCTACAAGAAGTCCACCGTGCTCTACGGGCTCGACGCGGCGAAGAAGGCTATCGCGCGCGACCGGACCGCCGTGGTCGTCGAGGGGTACACCGACGTCATGGCCTGCCACCTCTCCGGCGTGGAGACGGCCATCGCGACCTGTGGGACGGCCTTCGGCGTGGACCACATCAAGGTGCTGCGCCGCATCATGCGCGACGAGGCCGATCTCGCGCCGTCGAAGGTCATCTTCACCTTCGACGGCGACGCAGCCGGGCAGAACGCCGCGATGAAAGCCTTTCGCGATGACCAGCGCTGGGCGTCGCAGTCGTTCGTGGCCGTCGCCCGATCGGGGATGGATCCCTGTGAGCTGCGCCAGGCCGAAGGTCCGGACGCGGTCCGCGCGCTGGTCGAGGACGCGGTCCCGATGTTCGAGTTCGCGGTCCGCACGACCATCGCACGGTACGACCTCACCACCGCAGAGGGCCGGATCCAGGCCATGCGGGCCGCGGCACCGATCGTGGCCGGCATCCGTGACCAGGCGCTGCGCCCGGAGTATGCGCGGGTGCTCGCCGGCCTCCTCGGCGTGGAGGTCGAACCGGTGACCGCCGAGGTGGCCCGGGCCGGGAAAGCCGGCAGCCGACCCGCATACGAGACCCGCCGTCATCCTGAGCCCACCGACGCCCAGCTGGAGCCGACCGCCGCCGAGCTGCGCGGCGCGCTGCCTCCTCCCGACCTGCGCGACCCCGTAGTCCTCGCCGAACGCCAGCTCCTGCAGGTCGTCCTCCAACTGCCGGGACTCCTGGATGCAGCGGACCTCGACCGCCTCGATGGTGGCTCGTTCAGCGCTGCGGCCCACAGGTCGGTGTGGGACGCGGTCGTCACCGCCGGTCGACCCGATGGCTCGACGGCGGCTTGGACCGACGCGGTCACGGCGGCGGCGCCGGCTGCCGTCCAGCCCCTGGTCGCTGAGCTGGCGGTCGCCCCGTTGCCCGTCACGCCCGACCGCGCCACCGGTCTCCCCAGCCCGCGGTATGCGGCGTCGCTGGTCGCCCGATTGCGCGAGGTCACGCTCCGCCGCCAGGTGGCAGACACGCTCAGCCAGTTGCGCCGGCTGGACAACGCCCCTGAGCCGGACCCCGCCGTGTCACGGGAGGTGGGGCTCCGGCTCCAGGCGTTGCAGCGCGAGCTGGCGGACCTCCGCGACGAGCAGGAGGCCTGATGCGGCTGTCGCTCCGGGGACGGCGGTCTGACGACCTTCCGGCGGACGTCGTCGCAGCGTTGCGCCAGGCGGACGGCGGCAAGGTGCTGTCGGCAGCGCCGGACGCCGACTCCCGAGCCTGGCTTGTGGCCAGCGCCTACGAGCTGGCGTTCGTCGACCCTGGGCGAGCCGCCGGGGAGGCGCTGGGCTGGTCCCGCCCCTGGCACGAGGTCGACGCCGGCTCGTGGAGTCGGGAGTCCTCGACGTTGACGGTCACCTGGGCGGACCGCAGCCGGCCGGCGCAATGGCGTCTTGGGGACGGGATGCGCGAGCGGGTCTTCCTCCAGACACTGCGCGAGCGGGTCCAGGCCAGCGTGGTGCTGGGGGAGGAGCTGTCGCTCAGTGGCCGCCGGACGGGTCGGGCGGTGATCCGCCAGAACCTGCGGACCGGTGAGCTATTGCAACAGGTGGTCCTCGGACGCGGCGTCCGGGAGGACGACGAGGTCGCCGCCGAGGTGGCCCGGACGCTGGCCTGGCTGCGCGAACAAGTCGGGATGCCGCAGCCCTGACGGGCCATGGCCGAGGCCGCCTGACGGTGGGCCGGCCGCAGGCGCTTGGCGTTGCGGCCACCTTGGTCACCGTCTGCGCACGTTCGGAGCTTGCGCACACCGTGCGCATCGCGGGCGGGGTGGAACGTGCCCACGACGTCCCTCCCTTGCGTCGCAATCAGCCATCGGCCGCACGGGGCCAGACGCGGCGGGCGATTCCGCGATCAGGCGGCCGAGTTGCTAACCTTTCCCGCGCACGACGCCTCCCGGCACACGGTCCCCTATAGCTCAATTGGCAGAGCAGCTGACTGTTAATCAGCAGGTTCTTGGTTCGAGTCCAAGTGGGGGAGCCACGCCTGTCCGCCGTAAGCGCCGCGGAGGTTAGCGGCGACCGGCCACCGGCTCCTCGAGGTCCTCGCCGGGAACCTGCGCCTCGGACAGCTCCACGTCGCCCGCGACGAGGATGGTCTGCGCCCCTCCGCCGCCGGCACCGATCGTGGCGCGGCCGCGCTGCCGCAGCCGCCGCTCGACGTACCCGGCGAGGGTCGTCAGCGAGTAATTGATGACGATGTAGATGGCGGCGATGACGATCATCGCCGGGACGATGTTGCCCCACGTGGAGCCGATGCGCTGGTAGTTCGTCAACAGCTCGTTGTAGGTGATGATCTGCCCCAGCGCGGTGTCCTTGAGCACCACGACGAGCTGCCCGACGAGCGCCGGGAGCATGGCGGTCACGGCCTGGGGGAGCTGGATCGAGCGGAGCGTCTGCCCGCGGGTCAACCCGATCGAGAGGCCCGCCTCCGCCTGACCCCGGGGCAGGCTTCCGACGCCCGACCGCAGCAGCTCCGCGACGACCGACCCGTTGTAGAGGGTGAGCCCGGTGACGACGGCCGCGAGCGGGTTGACGTCCGAGACGAAGATGTTGTTGTACGAGTAGAAGTAGAACGCCCCGAGCATCATGACGAGGACCGGCACCGAGCGGAAGAACTCGATGACGATGGTGCAAATCCACCGGATCGGCGCAACGTGCGACATCCGGCCGATGCCGAAGACGAACCCGAAGATGCCGGCCAGAACGATCGAGATGGCCGCTGCCTTGAGGGTGTTGAACAGGCCTGGGAGCAGGTAGTCGATCCAGACGTTGGCGTCGATGTCGTTGACCTCGATGCCGATGAACATGGCCCACTTGTCGGGGGCCAGGTTGCCGTGGATCCCCAGCTGGTAGAGGACGAACGCGAGGAACGCAGCGACCACGATGCCGCCGACGACGGCGGCGATCCGGTACCGAGCCCGCGCCCGCGGGCCCGGGGCGTCGAAGAGGACTGACGTGCTCACCGTCGCACCGCCAGCCGGCTGGAGAGGTAGCTCGTGAGCACGCCCATCGGCAGCGTGATGATCACGAACCCGATGGCCACGATCAGGACGATGGGCAACGCCAGGTCCGACCGGAACTCCGTCATCTCGCGTTGCAGTCCGGCGATCTCGGCCACGCCGATGGCCGTGGCGACCGTGGTGTTCTTGGTCAACGCAATCAGCGTGTTGCCAAGTGGGGTGATGGCACCGCGGAACGCCTGCGGCAACATCACCTCGCGGAGGCTCTGCCCGAAGGTCAGCCCGACCGAACGGGCCGCCTCCGCCTGCCCCGCGGGAACCGTGTTGACGCCGCTCCGCAGCGACTCGCAGACAAAGGCGGCGTGGTAGACGGAGAGGCCGATGATCGACCAGATGATGTTGTTGCGCACCAGGTCTTCGCTGAGGCTGAAGCCGAGGTTGACGATCATGATGATGTTGCAGGCAATGATGATCAGGGTCAGCGGCGTGTTGCGGACGATGTTGACGTAGAGGGCGCCGACCCGCTGCAACAGCGGTACCGGCGACACGCGGAGTATCGCCATTACCGTGCCGATGATGACTGACCCGATGGCGGAGAAGAACGTCAGCAGCAGCGTCATCCCGAACGCCGCGAAGACGTTGTACTGGGACAGCAGCTCACCCATGAGGCCTTCGCCCTCCCGTTGGGGTCACGTCCGTTGAGGCCAGGTCATGACCAGCTGAGGGTATGCCGCCCGCCCGGTGAACGGGCGGCATACGTCGTATGCGTGTTCGTCAGCCGGTGGCTCCGCCCGAGGACCCGCACGCCGCCGGCGTGGGCGGGTTGCCTGCGCCCGGCTTGAAGTTGGCCGGACCGAGGTTCTTGTCGACCGCCTTCTGCCACTCACCGGAGCTGATCCACTTCTTGATCGCGTCCGTGACCTTCTGGCACAGCGCGGTGTCGCCTTTGGGAAGGCCCACGCCGTAGTTCTCCGTGGAGAACGTCTGGCCGACGACCTTGAGCTGACCCTTGTTCGCGGCCTGGGCGGCGTAGCCGGCGAGGATCGTGTTGTCCGTGGTCAGCGCGTCGACGTTCTTGGCTTTCAGCGCGTCGACGCAGAGGGTGTAGGTGTTGTACTCCTGCAGCTGGATCTCCGCGCCGTACTTCTTCTGCACGTTGGCGGCGGAGGTCGACCCCTTCACGGAGCACAGCTTCTTGCCCTTGAGCGACTCGGGACCGGTGATCGACGTGTCGTCGGCCCGGATCAGCAGGTCCTGGCCGGCAATGAAGTACGGCCCGGCGAAGTCGACGTCCTTCTTCCGCGCGTCCGTGATGGAGTACGTGCCGACGATGTACTTGACCTGGCCGCTCTTGAGCAGCGTCTCGCGCTGGGCGGACACCGCCTCGACGAAGCTCGGCGTGTAGTTCAGCTCCTTGGCGATGTAGTTCGCCAGGTCCACGTCGAATCCCGAGTACGTCGATCCCTCCTTGAGGCCCATGCCGGGCTGGTCGAACTTGATACCGACCTTCACGGCCTCGCCGCCGCCTCCTCCGGTGGCGCCGCCGCCCCCGCCGGCGCCGGACCCTGCGGGCGTGCCGCTGCCACAGGCTGCAAGGCCGACCGCTGCGAGCGCGGCCACCATGGCGGCACTGATCCGTCCGAGCTTCATCCTGGTTGTTCCTCCCTGTTGTGCGCTGGTGCGTGGGCTGGCTCTGGAGTGAGCTCGATGGTGCCGGTCAGTGCGTGAGGATCTTCCCTAGGAAGTCCTTGGCCCGCTCCGACTTGGGGTTGCTGAAGAAGTCCTCGGGCGTCGCGTCCTCGACGATCTGCCCGTCGGACATGAAGACGACCCGGTCGGCCGCGCGCCGCGCGAATCCCATCTCGTGCGTGATGACGATCATCGTCATCCCCGACTTGGCGAGCTGGATCATGACGTCGAGGACCTCGTTGATCATCTCCGGGTCAAGGGCCGAGGTCGGCTCGTCGAAGAGCATGACCTTGGGTTCCATGGCCAGGGAGCGGGCGATCGCGACTCGCTGCTGCTGGCCGCCTGAGAGCTGTGCGGGGTACTTCTCGGCTTGGTGGCCGACCCCGACGCGCTCGAGGAGCTCCTTGGCCCGTTGCTCGGCCGCCGACTTCTTCTGCTTGCGGACCTTCATCGGGCCCAGGGTGACGTTCTGGAGAATCGTTTTGTGGGCGAAGAGGTTGAAGCTCTGGAAGACCATGCCCACGTCGGCGCGCAGGTTGGCCAGCTCCTTGCCCTCCTCGGGCAGCGGCTGGCCGTCGATGGTGATCGAGCCGGATTCGTAGGTCTCGAGCCGGTTGATCGTGCGGCAGAGCGTCGACTTGCCAGACCCGGACGGACCGAGGACGACGACAACCTCACCCTTTCCCACGGTGAGGTCGATGTCCTGAAGGACGTGCAGGTCGCCGAAGTGCTTGTTGACGCCCTTGATCTGGACCATCGGCTCGCCGCCCTTCGGCAGAGGGGGCGTAGATGACTCCGAGTCCTGCCGCGAGTCCGCCGGCGCGTCGCTCATTGGCGCAACCTACCGTTCGACGCCTTCTCCCGGGGTCACCGCACTGCCATTTGCCGCCGAATTGTGAAGAAAGCATGAGAGCCACCTGCGGGTATGCCATCAACCTCGGCCCTGGTTGAGCCGCGAGGGAGCGGGTAGTGGTCAGCCATGACCGCAGACACCCGCTCGGGGACCAGCCCGGACCCGCAGACCCTCGACACCGTCCAGTCGATCATGAAGGACGTCCGCACCTGCATGTTCGTGACGACCACCGCCGACGGCAGTCTGCACGCCGCACCGATGACGACGCAGGACGCCGAGTTCGACGGTGACGCCTGGTTTCTGGCCGGCGCCGACTCCGAGACCGTGCGCAACCTCACGTCCCGACCGCAGGTCAACGTGTCGTACGCGGGGTCGAACGCGTGGCTGTCGTTGACCGGCACGGCGTCCGTCGTCGATGACACCGCCAAGAAGAAGGAGCTGTGGAACACCTTTACCGAAGCCTGGTTCCCGGAGGGCGAGGACGACCCCTCGGTTGTCGTCGTCAAGGTGTCGGGCCAGTCGGCTCAGTACTGGGACAGCCCGGGTCGGGTCGCCATGACTCTCGACATGGTCAAGGCGCGAGTCACGGGAAATCCGCCGAAGTCCGGTGACACCGGAACCGTCGATCTGCAGAACTGACGAACACCGAGAAGGGGCAGACACACCGTGACGGACGAGAACACCACCACGTTGCAGGGCAAGACCATCGCCTTCGGCGTCGCCAACGAGGGGATCGAGCAGGTCGAGCTGGAGGAGCCCTGGGAGGCCGTCAAGGCCGCCGGCGGCACCCCGGTGCTCATCTCCATGGAGACGGGCAAGGCCCAGGCGTTCAACCACCTCGACAAGGGCGACGTGTTCGACGTAGACACAACGTTCGCAGAGGCCTCCGCCTCCGAGTACGACGGCCTGGTCCTTCCTGGCGGTGTGGCGAACCCCGACCAGCTGCGGACCGACGAGGACGCGGTCCGTTTCGTTCAGGACTTCGTCGCCGCCGGCAAGCCAGTGGCGGCCATCTGCCACGCACCGTGGACGCTCGTCGAGGC
>JBKPQA010000278.1:0-4710 GCA_046733835.1 Actinomycetota bacterium | reverse complement strand
TACGCCGTATCGAAGGGGTTCCGGATCCTCAGGGTCAGTCGGGGAGGGTGACCGTCCCGTCGGCGACGAGCACCGCGGGGCCGGCCAGCTCGACGCGACCGCCGGGCAGCGCCCGCACCGAGACCCGGCCGCCAGGGACGTCGACCGCCCAGTCGGTGTTGTCGTCCGACTCGCCCTCCCACCAGCGGGTGGCCAGGGCCGCCGCCGCGGCGCCGGTGCCGCAGGACCGGGTCTCCCCCACGCCGCGCTCGTACACCCGCATCGCGATGTGCCCCGGCCCGATCGGCCGAACGAACTCGACGTTGGTCCCATGGTCCGGGTGGGGCGAGACGGCCGGCGGCTCGGTGAGGTCGAGGTCCTCGAGGTCGATCTCCGGAGGGAGGATGACGACAGTATGCGGATTGCCCAGATCCAGCCGCAGCGCGGGCAGCTCGATGCCGCCGCGGGATCGGACGGTGGAGTCGAAGCCGCGCTCGCGGGCGCCCTCGGGGTCGACGACGCGCCACGGCCCGAGCTCGACGGCGTAGTGCTCTCCGACGACCGTCACCGCCTTGGCCCCTGAGCGCGTGGCGATGTGGAACGCGCCGTCCTGGACGAGACCCTCGCGTCTCAGATAGGCCGCGAACACCCGAGAACCGTTGCCGCACATCTCCGCCGGGGACCCGTCGGCGTTGTGGTAGTCCATGAACCACGTCGCCTCGCCCGCCTGGTGGCGCACCTCCGGTTCCTCTGCGTGGACCGTGGCGACGACGCGGATCACGCCGTCACCGCCGAGACCGGATCGACGGTCGGCCAGCAACCGCACCTCGTCCCGGGTCAGGGGACGGGTTCCCTCGAGGTCGGGCACCAGGACGAAGTCGTTCTGCGTGCCGTGACCCTTGGTGAACGGCACGGTGCTCATGCCGGCATCCTCCCAGCCGCCCCGACGGCACCGAGCGCCCGGTCCACCAGGTCCGGCGCGTCGTGCGGGAGCCAGATGACCCGAGGGTCCGCACGGAACCACGACTCCTGCCGTCGGGCATACCGCCTCGTGGCGGTAGCCGTCGCCTCCTGTGCCTCCTCGGCGGTCATCGTCCCGTCGAGGTGCCCGAGCACCTCGCTGTAGCCGAGCGCCTTGGATGCCGTGCGTCCGTCCCGAAGTCCTTGCGACACAAGGGCTTCCACCTCGTCGACGAGGCCGAGGCGCCACATGCGGCGAACCCTCTGGTTGATGCGCTCGTCCAGCACCGAGCGGTCGGCGGTGAGCCCGAGCACCACCGTCGGCAAGAGGTGCTCACGGGTCGGGAGGCTCGCCGAGAAAGGCCGGCCGGTGAGCTCGACCACCTCAAGGGCGCGGACGATGCGCCGGCCGTTGCGGGGTTCGATAGCGGCGGCAGCGGTCGGGTCGAGGCGCACCAGTCGGGCGCGCAGCACGTCGACACCGACGTCGGCCAGCTCGGCCTCGAGTCGCGCGCGGACCGTTCGCTCGGTCGGCGGGATGTCCAGCCGGTCCAGGGCCGCCCGGACGTAAAGACCCGATCCGCCCACCAGGACCGCGACTCCGCCCCGGCTGCGGATCGCATCGATGTCGGATCGAGCATGGCGCTGGTATGCGGCGACGCTCGCCTCCTCACGAACGCCAAGGACGTCCAGTTCGTGGTGCGGGATCCCGCGGCGCTGGTCGAACGGCAGCTTGGCGGTCCCGATGTCCATGCCGCGGTAGAGCTGCATGGCGTCGGCGTTGATGACCTCGCCGTCCAGCCGCTCGGCGAGAGCCAGGCCGAGCTCAGACTTGCCGGTGGCCGTCGGGCCGACGACGGCAACGACGGGAGGCCCCGCGGTCTCAGACAAGCCGCTCGTCGTGACCTGCCGCGTCGAGGTGCGCGTCCTCGCCCTCCGGCTCGTCGTCGTGGCCGAACGGGTCGCGGTCGACGCCGGGCATCCACGAGTGGCCGGCCTTGCCCCAGCCGTTCTCCCGAATCGCCTTGCGGGCCCGCTTGGACTGTTTGGGGTCCAGCCGGTCGACGTACAGCAACCCGTTGAGATGGTCGAACTCGTGCTGCATGACCCGGGCGAACCAGCCGGTCGCCTGGAACGAGACCTCCTCGCCGTCCGCGTCGTAGCCGACGACGGTCACCCGGTCAGCCCGCTTGAGCGGGTAGTTCTGGCCCGGCACCGACAGGCAACCTTCGCTCTCGGTGTCAGGATCGGGGCGGTCGGTCGAGATCTTGCTCAGCGAGAGCATCGGGTTGACGACAACCCCTCGTGCCGGGACGTCGTCGTCGTTGGCCATCTCGTAGACGAACAGCCGCAGCGGAACCCCGATCTGCGGCGCGGCCAGCCCCACCCCGTGCGCGGCGTCCATCGTCTCGTACATGTCGGCGACCAACTCGTGCAGACCCTCGTCGAAGGACTCGACACGGGCGGCCGGACGATGCAGCACCGGTTCACCGGTGATGACGATGGGACGGACGGCCATGGTGGCGAGTCTTCCAAACGAGCGGTGTCGGAGGCCACCTGGTGGCTCTGTGGCGGGGCGAGTTGAGGCGTCCACGCCGCCGACTTACGGTGAGCCCATGACCCATCCCGGCGCCGAACCCACCCACGAGAAGGCGCACCGGCACATCGACCTCGGCGCCCTGATGGACGGCAGCGAGCGTGGTCCCGAGGTTCCCGACCCCGACCGGGCCCACGGCGAAGCCGGGGCGTACGGAGAGGCCGCGGACCTCAGCGGCGAGACCGTGGACGGCTACGTCTCCGGTCAGGACGAGGGTTCGATCGACTGACCTGGCCGGTCAGCTCTGAGGCACCGGCGACCGGGCGCCGCCGGACACCGGGAAGCGGCGACCGGTCACGGACTGCGGTTCGATCCGCACGAACCATGACTTGCGGCCCTCCTGCCACGGGAAGATCGGCAGCGCGGCGGCGGTCAACCACTCTTGCGACTCGCGGACGACGTGACCACGGCCCTTGACGACGACGCTCCACGCGACGCCGTTCTCGATGTCATAGCCGTCGACCTCGTAGGCGACATCGGCGCGGCTGGCGGCGGCCAGCTTGGTGCCGGGTGCGGTGCGGAAGACGATGGTGCCGTGGTCGACGATCGCGTTGACCGGGAAGATGTCGGGACGCCCGTCGACGAGCACGGCAAGACGCCCAACCGGAGCATCGCGCAACAGTGCCCAGCAGGTGGCAGGATCCAACGTCTCGGTGGCCGAAGACTCGTCGTGCGTCATGCCCACCAGTGTCACGGGCCGGATGGCAGGCCCGCAGGGCCGAAGGTCCCGGACCTCAGACGGCGGCGCAGGCCGGCATCTGAGCTCCCGCGACCGGCGCGGGTCGGCCCACCGATGGCATACCCAAGGACACGGCCGGCTTGGCCTGGCCGCTCTCCTGCAGGGCCGCCCAGGCGTCGCCACCGGCGGTGCGGCGGACCCGGTATGCGCCGCCGGACAGCGCGCTGTCGGCGACTACGTGGTGGGGCGCGCCGTAGGTGACGCCGACAGTGACGAAGTCACCGGGCCGCGGCGACTCGGCACCGTCAGGCACGGCGAAGTGGACCAGCCGGTTGTCGCGGGCCCGTCCGGAGAGCCGGTGGGTCGCGGCGTCCTTGCGGCCCTCGCCGGTGGCGACGAGCACCTCGACCTCGGTGCCCTCGAGCGCCCGGTTGCCCGCCCAGGAGACCTCCTCCTGCACGGCGAGAAGCCGGTCGTACCGGTCCTGGACGACCGCCTTGGGTAGCTGGTCGGGCAACGTCGCGGCCGGCGTACCGGGCCGGATGGAGTACTGGAAGGTGAACGCGCTGGAGAACCGCGCCGCCCGCACGACGTCGAGGGTGCCCTCGAAGTCGGCCTCGGTCTCGCCCGGGAAGCCGACGATGATGTCGGTGGTGATGGCCGCGTCGGGGATGAGGTGACGCACCCGGTCGAGGATGCCGAGGAACTTGGCGCTGCGGTAGGAGCGGCGCATCGCCTTGAGCACCCGGTCGGACCCGGACTGCAGCGGCATGTGCAGGCTGGGCATCACGTTCGGCGTTTCGGCCATCGCAAGGATGACGTCCTCGGTGAACGCGGCCGGGTGGGGGCTGGTGAAGCGGACTCGCTCGAGGCCGTCGATCTCACCGCACGCCTGCAGCAGCTTGCCGAAGGCGAGCCGGTCGCCGAATTCGACGCCATACGTGTTGACGTTCTGGCCCAGCAACGTGACCTCGACCACGCCCTGGTCGACCAGCGCACGGATCTCCGCGAGCACGTCCCCGGGCCGTCGGTCGGTTTCCTTGCCCCGCAGGCTCGGGACGATGCAGAACGTGCAGGTGTTGTTGCAGCCGACCGAGATGGAGACCCATCCCGCATACGCGCTGTCGCGCCGGGTGGGCAGGTTAGAAGGGAACGTCTCCAGCGACTCGCGGATCTCGACCTCGGCGCGCCGGTTGTGGCGTGCGCGCTCGAGGAGGACCGGCAGCGAGCCGAGGTTGTGGGTACCGAAGACGACGTCGACCCATGGCGCCCGCTCCACGATCGTGCCCCGGTCCTTCTGGGCGAGGCAGCCCCCGACGGCGATCTGCATGTCGGGGTTGCGGAGCTTGGCCGGGCGCAGCTGGCCGAGATTGCCGTAGAGCTTGTTGTCGGCGTTCTCGCGCACGGCGCAGGTGTTGAGGACGACGACGTCTGCGGTCTCCGGGCGATCGGGTCCCAGCGATGCGACGTCGACGTAACCGGCGGTCTCGAGCAG
>JBKPQA010000277.1:0-16115 GCA_046733835.1 Actinomycetota bacterium | reverse complement strand
GGCCAACGCGCACCTAGCCCGGTGGGGCCTGCGCGGACACGAGCTCTGGACCGTGCCGACGGCCGGCCGGCACCGCCTGGTCCCCCGCCTCCGCCGCGCCCTTTCATCTTCCAGGCTCCCGTTGTCCTGACTTGGGAGCCGTTTCGGAACGCTGAAGTCACAAGACGGGAGTCTGGAAGCGGGAAAGGCCGGGGTCAGGCGCCGAAGTCGTCGCCCCGGGCCCGGAGCAGGTAGCGGCGTTCGGCGTATGCCATGTCGTCCACCCAGAGTCGGGCGGCGGTCCGCTTCATCGGCGGCTTGACCAGCGCCTGGACCGACCGCGCCATCGCGAAACCACGACGCCGCGAGTGGGCGATCGTCGCCTCCGTCATCATCGTCCGCGGCCGCCCCCACGTATCTGGTCCGATCGGCGTCGCGTGCGTCTCGACCACGCTCCCGGCGCCTTCGCCGTCGACGATGGTCATGACGATGGTGCGCGCGTCCGGGCAGGCGAACTCCGCCCGAACCGGCACCCCGAGCCGGGGCGTGAGCCGGAACGTGACGTCGACGACCAGCACCTTGTCGTCGCTCGCGTCGTCGTCGACGACGAGGTGGCTGAACGCATACGGGTGGTACCACGCCCCGTGCCACGGGTCGAGCCGGTTCGCGATGATGTCCTGCGGCTCGCAGACGCCGGGGATCTCGATGACCGCAGCTATCGAGCCGTCGAGGGGCGGCCGCTCGGTCAGGGTCGGCCGGTCGGTGGGCGTCTCGCCCGGCGTGGGCAGCCGCACCCAGGTAAGGACCCCGTCGTCGTACGCCACGACCGGTTTCCAGCCCGCCTCTCCTGAGGCGCCCAGCGCCATCCCGTGCCAGCGGCACACCACGTCGCCGCGGATGACCTCGCAGTCGTCGAGCAGCGCGCCGAGATGCGGACACGTGCCCGGCCCGGCCATGAGCGTCCCTGTCTCGTCCCGCCACAGGACGATCTCTCGTCCCGCGACGGTGCGCGTCACCGACCGCTTCGTGCCGACCGCCTGGCTGCGCGCGACGACGTACCAGCCGCCGGGGTCCTGGGACTGTGCCACGTCGAACGACGCCCGGATGCGACCAGGGCGCGCCTGTTTCCACGTGCTCCGGAGGTACTCGTGCGGCACCGTCGGCACGTTCTGGATCGGTATGCGTCGCCTCAGCTCCGCGCGGAACTTGCTCGATGCGGTCACAAGGGCCCTTTCTGCCGTGGCGGCCCGGTGGCAAGGATCCGGGCTGAGGTGATCGCCTTGTTCCATGATGCAACGCGCGCTCGACCGGTGAACACGTCGTAGTCCCGGGCCTCGATCTTCGTGAGGATCCGGGCGTACAGCTCCCGAGCCGTGGCCACGCATCGCGCGGACGAGGCCGGCAGCAGGGGTATGCCCGCATCCGCCTGGGCGTAGAGCTCGCGGTTACGAGCGATCTCGAACCGCATCAGCTCCCGCCACTCCGGGGTCACCCGCCGCTCCCAGGGGTCCGCGCCGAACCGGCGGAGGTCCACCTGTGGGACATACACCCGTCCGCGGTCCAGGTCCTCTCCGACGTCGCGCAGGAAGTTGGTCAGCTGGAAGGCGAAGCCCAACGCCCGCGCCGGCTCGAATGCCTCGGGCGCGCGCGGTCGCAGGACCGGAAGCATCATCTCCCCGATCACGGCCGCCGAGCCCTCCATGTATGCGACGAGGTCCTCCCACATCTCGTACGTCGCCACCGTGAGGTCCTGGCCCATCGCGCCGAAGAACCGGTCGACGTTCTCGCGCGGTATCCCGCACCGGGCGAACGAGTCGCCGATCGCCGCGAGGACCGGGTCGTCGGTGGGGCCGCCATCGAGCACGTCGGTGACCCGGTCCCGGAAGGCGTCGAGCGCGGCGGTGGTCTGTGGAACCCGGTCAGTCGTGGTCGCCGACGGCGCGTCGACGATGTCGTCGGCGAGGCGACACAACGCATACACCGCGTAGACATGGCGCCGCCGCTCGGGCGGCAGCAGCATCGTGCCCCAGTAGTAGGTGGTCCCGTTGTCGCGGGTGATCCGCGCGGCGCGCCGGTATCCCTCCGCCAGCTGGCTGGCTTGGGCAGCGGTCTGCGTCACGAGACTTCGGCCGAGACCCGACGGTCGGACAGCGGCAGGTACGTTCGCACCCGTTCGGCGGCCAGCCGCCCGCTGATGAGGACCATCGGCACGCCCACCCCCGGGACGGTCCCCGAGCCCGCGAAGACGAGGCCCGGCATGCGCCGTTCGACGTTGGATGGCCGGAACGGCCCGGTCTGGAAGAAGGTGTGCGCCAGGGCGAACGGCGTGCCGGCGGCCATTCCCATCGCCTGCCACTCCAGCGGCGTGACCAGCTCCTCGGTGACGACGTCGGTGGGATAGCCGTGTGTGGCAAGGAAGTTCATCAGGCGCTGGCGCATCTCATGCCGTTCACGGCCCCAGTCGACCGTGCCGCCGAGGTGCGGAACCGGTTCGAGGACGTACAGCGTCGAGCCGCCCGGCGCCGCCAACGCCGGGTCGGTGACTGAGGGTATGGTCACGAGGCGCGACGGGTCCGGCATGAGTCGCCGCTGGCCGATCAGCGCATCGAAGGACGAGTCCCACTCCTGCGCGAAGTGGATGTTGTGGTGGGCCGCCTTCGGTGGCGGGCTTCCCTGAACACCCACGTGCCACACCACCGCGGACGGCGAGTACCGGCCGTGACGGACTGCCCTCGGACCGCGCAGACCGGGAAGCAGCCTCTCGTATGCCGTGGGGATGTCGAGCGTGCACACCACGGCGTCCGCTCGCAGCCGTTCCCCACCGTCCAAGTCAACAGCGGCAACGCGACCGTTCGGGCCCCGCAGGACCTCGTGTGCCGTTGTCCCCCAGCGAAACTCAACGCCGGCCGCCTCGGCGGCCTGAGCCATGGCCACCGGGATCGCACCCATTCCGCCCTCGGGAAAGTAGACACCGGCGACCGAGTCCATATAGGTGATGACCGCATAAATCGCGAGCGCGCGACTGGGCGGCAGACCGGCATACATGGCCTGGAAGCTGAACAGCCGGCGCAGCCGCTCGTCGCGGAACCGTTGCGCCACAACGGGTCCGAGCCGCCGGAAGCCACCCATCTTCACCAGCCGGGCCGCGACGGCGGGAGACGTGACCAGGTCGAGCGGCGAGTCGAAGTTGCGGTCGATGAAGTGCGGCATCTCCAGCTCGTACAGGTCGCGCAGCCAGTCGACGAAGTGGTCGAAGGCCGCGGCGTCCGACGGCCCGCACGTGCTCGCGATCTCTTCGCGCATGGCGTCGTGGCCGGCCCGCACGAGGATCTCGCTGCCGTCGGCGAAGACCGCACGGTACGCGGGGTCGAGCCGGACCATGGGCAGCAGGTCCTCGAGCCGGGAACCGGCCGCACCGACGACATCGGCGAGGAGTCCGGGCATGGTCATGACCGTGGGCCCCGTGTCGAAGGTGTACCCGTCACGGAGGATTCGCCCCGCTCGGCCGCCCGGGATCCCCTCCCGCTCCACGACGACGACGTCGTAGCCGGCTCCGGCCAGGTGGCAGGCGGCACTGAGACCGGCCAGGCCGGCACCGATGACGACCACCCGGCTGCTCACGGAGCCAACGTACGCTGAGCCCACCCACCGGATCGAGGGCAGGTGCAGCATGACGGAACGGATCCGACGGTCCTACGACCTGAGGGCGTCCGTGGCCGCGGTCCTTGCGGGACTCATCGACGAGAGCGCCGTTCGGCGTCGGTCAGAGGCCGACGGGCTCGGGACCCACGTCGTCCGGCACGAGGTCCGCGACGACACCGTGCGCATCGTGCTGGCGACGGACGTCCCCCTCGACTGGTTGCCCTCCGCGGTCACGTCGCGGCTGGGAGCGTCCCCGACCGTCGAGCGGATGGAGGAGTGGACGCGTGACGGAGACGGCGCGCGGTCGCCGCTGACGTTCGAGTTCTCGGGATTGCCGGTCAGATGTGAGGGCACCGCCAGGCTGGCGCCAGCTGCCTGTGGCAGCCGCATGGACGCGGATCTCACCCTTCGGGTGGACGTGCCGCTGTTCGGCGGCGCCGTTGAGCGCGCCGTGACGCCGCGGATCGTTGCCGCCCTCGACACGGAAGCAGCGTTCTACGACACGCTGGGGGACTGATCCGGTCACCCGCCCGCTGGGGCCACCTCTCGCATACCGAAGCAGATCACCGTGCCCAGGCGTATCCGGCCGGTAGCGTCGAGTCATGACACCGGAGGACGTCTACCAGCTGACGTTGGTCGCCCTCGCCGCGGTGCTCGCCCCGCTGCTCGTGGCGACGGTCCGTCGGTTCGCCATCCCCTCCGTGGTGCTCGAGATCACCTTCGGGATCATCCTCGGCCCGCAGGTCCTGGACCTCATCCAGCCGACGGGTCTTGTCGACGGCCTCTCCACGCTGGGCCTATCGATGCTCATGTTCCTCGCGGGTTACGAGCTCAAGCTCGACAACATTCGCGGACGGCCACTTACCTTGGCGAGCATCAGCTGGGGCATGTCCGTCGCCCTGGCCGCCATCGTGGGCCTCGTCGTGCACTTTGTCGCCAGCGGGCACGGGGAGATCGTGATCCCGCTGGCGCTGACGACGACCGCTCTCGGCACCCTGTTGCCGGTCCTCCGCGACGCAGGAGTGCTGCGCACGCCGCTCGGCCGGTATGCCATGGCCCTCGGCAGCATCGGCGAGTTCGGACCGATCGTCCTGGTGGCTCTGTTGCTCACCGGCTCAGACGCCGTTCAGTCGGTCCTCGTGCTGTCCATCTTCGCGCTCTTCGTCCTCGGTGCCGCCCGGCTCGCCAACCGGCCGTGGGGTGACCGCATCGTCGGTTTCGTCGGCAGAGGGCTCCAATCAAGCTCTCAGCTGCCGATCCGGATCACCTTGCTCTTCATGCTGGTCCTGGCCGCCATGGCGAACCGGCTCGGCATCGACGTCCTCCTTGGTGCCTTCGCGGCCGGCGTGGTCGTGCGCATCCCCGCGGCCAAGTACGACGACGAGGAGGACGAGTCCGACGCCTCGTCAATCTTCGGGTTCAAGCTCGAAGGGATCGGCTTCGGAATGCTGGTGCCGATCTTCTTCGTCGTGAGTGGCACCCGGATCGACCTCGCGTCACTCTTCGCGAATCCGACGGCCCTGCTGGTGGTGCCGGGCTTCCTGCTGCTGATGCTCGTCGTCCGGGCGATCCCGACGTTTGTCTGCTACCACAAGGCATTGCAACCCAATCAACGCCGGGCGCTCGCCGTCATGTCGGCCACCGGGTTGCCCCTGATCGTCGTCATCACGACGATCGCCGTGGACAACGGGTACATCAGCTCGGCGGACGCCGCCGCCATGGTCGCCGCCGGCATGTTGTCCGTGGTGATCCTTCCGGCGGTGTCGATCGCGCTGCTGGGGCGGGTTCTGGAAGCCCGGCCGATCGAGCCGGGGGCTGGGCTCTAGGCAGGGCGATGTTTGCTGGCGCCCAGAGTGCGCCGCGACTGGAACGCTCAACCCAGTGGGGTGGGGTCGGCCTTGCACTCCGCCATACTGCCGACATGCGGTTCGAGACGACTCTGGCTCAGAGCGGGAACAACACCGGGATCCCGGTCCCTGAGGACGTTGTCGGGGCGCTCGCGGGTGGCAAACGCGCCGCCGTGTCGGTCACGGTTAACGGGTATGCCTACCGGTCCACCCTTGCGTCGATGGGTGGCCAGTACCTCATCCCGTTCAGCTCCGAGAAGCGCAAGGAGACGGGAATCGCGGGCGGCGACCCGATCGTCGTGGACCTCGAGCTGGACACCGCGGCGCGCACGGTCGAGCTGCCGGAGGACTTCGCCGCGGCGCTGGACGCGGCCGGCCTGAAAGCGGCGTTCGACGCGCTGGCGCCGAGTCACCGCAAGGCCCACGTGACGGCGATCGAGGAGGCGAAGTCGGCCGCCACGCGCGAGCGGCGAATCGCCGCGGCGCTCGCCAAGATCGGCGCCTAAGGGGGCAGCCCGACGACCCGCGTCTTGGCCACCTCCAAATCAGGTCAGGACCTGGGAAGCCCGAGCGCCGCATACCCAGCCGGCGTCATTCCGCCCTCGGCGGCCAGCCTCGTCACCAGCCGCCGGTTGCGCTCGGATGTCGTACCGCGCCTGCGCCGCGGCGCGAACCGCTGTAAGTAGGAGGCATCGTCGCCCGCGTGGCGAGTGCTCTCGCTCCACCCGAAGCACAGACCTTCCTCCAGCAGATCGGTGAAGGAGACCGAACGCCGCCCCGAACCAGCTCGGGCCAGGCGAACCCACACCCCGGGATGGGCGGAGTCATGTCCCGCCAGCCAGGTGCGCAGTTCGGCCCGGTCTCTGAACTCGACCACCTCGAGGCCGTCGGGCGAGTTCACCCGCCTAGTGTGGGCCGCATGAGCGCCGCCTTTCTGCTCACCACCCTTGTCGTGGTGGCGACTCCCGGCGCGGGAGCGCTGTTCACCATCGGTGCGGGCCTTGGGCGTGGGCGCCGCGCCAGCCTCGTCGCCGCGTTCGGTTGCACGCTCGGAATCGTCCCGCACCTCGTGGCGGCGGCCACGGGTCTCGCAGCGCTGTTGCACACCAGCGCAGTCGCCTTCCAGGGGCTCAAGTACGCCGGCGTCGCATACCTGCTCTTCTTGGCTTGGACGACGCTGCGCGACAACGGCATCTTGGGCGTCACCACCGAGACGGAGCAGCACTCACCGTGGCGCACCATCCGCTCGGCCGTCCTGCTCAACCTGCTCAACCCCAAGTTGACCATCTTCTTCTTCGCCTTCTTGCCACAGTTCGTGCGCCCCGAGGAGCCGAACGCTCTCTGGCACATGCTCGGTCTGAGTGCCGTCTTCATGGCTGTCACTCTGGCGGTGTTCGCCGCCTACGGCGTCTTCGCCGCGGCCATGAGGACGCGCGTCCTCGAGCGCCCCCGCGTCCTCGCGTGGCTGCGGCGGTCCTTCGCCGGGACCTACGTTCTGCTGGCCGGCCGCCTCGCCGTGGCGGAGCGGTGATCGGCATGGAGGTCACCTACGAAGGCGTCCTCGCCGCGGCGGAGACCATCGCCCCGCACCTACCGCCAACGCCAGCCTGGTCGTATCCGCTGCTCGATGAGGCAGCCGGCGTCTCTGTGGTCGTCAAGCATGAGAACGTCCAGCCCACAGGGGCGTTCAAGGTGCGGGGCGGAGTGAACCTGGCCCTGAGCCTCAGCGCCGACGAGCGAGAAGTGGGGCTGGTCACAGCCTCGACCGGCAACCACGCGCAGTCGGTCTCCTACGGCGCCCGCCTCGTGGGCGCCAGGGCCGTCATCATCGTCCCCGAGTCAGCACCTAAATCCAAGGTCGCGGCGGTTCGTGCCCTGGGCGGGGAGGTCGTCGTCCATGGCCCGACCATGGACGAGGCCGTGGAGGAGGCCAAGCGGCTCGCGGGCGAGCGCGGACTGCGCTACGTCGACCCCGGCAACGAACCGGCGATCGTCCACGGGCACGCGACGGTCTATCTTGAGCTGCTGCAACGGTATCCGGAGCTCGAAGCGGTTTACGTCCCCGTCGGCAGCGGGACGGGCGCGTCGGGCGCCTGTGTGGTGCGCGAGGTCCTGGCTCCGGTATGCCGCGTGGTCGCGGTCCAGTCGTCGGCCGCCCCGGCCGCCCACGAGGCCTTTCGGACCGGTCGTCCGGCGCAAGCCCCGTGTCGGACCCGCTCCAGCGGGCTCGCGACGGGCATGAGCTACGCGCTTCCCCAACGAGTGCTAGCCGACCGGCTGGACGACTTCGTCCTCGTGGACGACGACGACCTCGACGCCGCCGCGGCGCTGCTGGCCAGCCACGCGCATACCTTGGCCGAGTCGGCTGGCGCCGCCGCACTGGCCGCTTTGCTGGCGGACCCGGACCGACCCCGGCACTGTGCCGTGGTCGTGACCGGCGGCAACGCGAGCGCGGACGAGATCCGCGCGTTGGCGGCGGGACCACCCACCCCTGAATGGTCCCGCCGCCGTACCTGACCGTGCGCGGGAAGGTCGGTCAGGGCTTGAGGGTGCCCAGGGGGCCGGCGGTCGCCGGGAACTGGGCGGTGTTGAAGACCTGGACACCGGCGTTGTGCTCCCCGTTGAACGGGGTCGTCGCGCCGGAGCAGCCGGCCTTCGCGGCGTCGGCGGGTGAGTTGAACCAGACGCCGATGTGGAAGGTGTGAATCGGGCCAAAGGCAGGGTTGCTCGTCGCGTCGGGCGTCGGCGAGGAATGCACCGACGGCGCCGGCGCGGTGTTCGGCGCGATGGCGAACGTCTCCTGGTTGAACCGGCCGACGTACTCCTGGTGCGCGTAGCCGTGTCCGTTGGTCTCGAGGTCGCCCTGGTACCAGGACACGCCGAACGGGAAGTTGGGCACCTGGATGACGAACGTGTCGAACTCGGTGTTGGCGGGCAGGCCCCACGCGTCGATGGTCATCCGCTCGACGGCGCCGTCGTGCTTGACCTTGACCCGGGCCGCTGCGTTGGGCAGGCAGCCGGCCGCGGCGATGCCCGGTGAGCGTTGCAGCTCGAAGTTGATGCGACCTCCGCCGGCGTCCGCGCTGGAGGTCTGGGCGACGCCCAGACCAACGCTGGCGAGAGCGAGGGCGCCGGCGGCGAAAGTGCGTTTCTTCATGAGAGATGTCCTGTTCTGGTTGGACTCACCGGACCCCTGTGATCCGGAGCTGGTAGCGGGCCGGTTGCCGGCCAGATCAGGGGTGGGTAGAGAACGCCGTTCCCGAACCCGACTCCGGACGTCGCGGTTCTTGGGCGGGCGAGTGAGGCGGCCAGCACGCGAGCGGCCACGTGAAGAGCGAGCAGCCGCTCCGGACGGTCGACGAGATGAGCGACCCGAAGGAAAGCGCCCGCAACCACCGCGTCGTCGGCGGCCGCCCGGCGGACGGCCGCGATGTAGCGCTTGATGAGCCGCGCCCGCGCCGGTTCCTCTAGCTCGATGCCGGCAGCTGCCGCGCCGGCTCCGACCACGACCGTCCAGGGTGTGTCGACATGCCTCGCCGCCGCGGTGAAGAACCGCCGGGCAAGGTCATGGCGGCCAAGCCGGAGCACGTGACGGAGCTCCACGGCCTCGGCCGCCGCTACCGACATGCCCTGCCCGAACGATGGGTCGAAGACGCACAATGCGTCCCCGGTCACGATCAGCCCGTCGGGGAAGCGCTCCATCCACTCGTACCGATGCCGAACGTCGGCAGGGAAGCGGTAGGTGATGGCGTCGTCGATCGGCTCCAGGTGGTCGATCACATCGGCGATGACCGGTGCACACAGCGTTCGGGCGTAGGCGCGGAACTCGGCAAGCTCGGTCGGCGGCCGGACACCGGCATACCCGGACATGGTGACGGTCCAGATGTCGTTCTCCTGGTAAAGGACTATTCCGCCGCGCGGTGTGCCCGGAATCGCGCCGTGGGTGATGGCCATGGCACCGGCAGCGTCGTCGAGCGAGCGCCGGCGGAACCGGCGGGTGACCGAGGTGTAGTCGACGCGGATGCGTTCTTCCATCGGTGGCGGGTACCCGCGGCGCTCCAGCCACTCGGGCGTCCTGGAGGTGCGCCCGGAGGCGTCCACGACGAGGTCGGCCTCCAGGATGCGGTTCCGGTTGGGTCCGTCGAGACCGGTGACGACGACGCCCGTCACTCGGGAGAGGTCGGCGCTGAAGGCAAGGTCGAGGACCGCGGTCCGGTCGTAGAAGGTCACGCCGGGCAGGGCCGCCACTCGCTCCCGGATCGTCCACTCGAGAAGTGGCCGGCTCACCGCGTACGCCCGTAGGCCGTTCCGCCCGGGCGCGGTGGGCCGCGGGCCGAAGTACATGCGCACGTTCTCCTGGACGTCTCCGGTGGCGGCGCCCTGCTGGACGAGGTATGCGCATAGCCCGGGGAAGAGCTCCTCGACGACTTCACTGCCCCGCGCCAGCAGGGCGTGCGAGTGCCGCATGTGTGGCACCCCGTTGCGCGCGACCGGCCCGTAGGGCAGATCGTCCCGGTCGAGGAGGATGACCTCGGCGTAGCTCTCGCTCAGCACCCGAGCCGCGAGGAGGCCCGCCATGCTGGAGCCAATCACGATGGCTCGGTCGACGGTTCCGGACATGAGGGCCTCCTCTGGGTGGTGGTGTGGGTGATGGCGGGATGCGATTACCGCGGCGGGGCGACGATGGCGCCGGCGAGACCACGGACGGCGGACAGCGGCACGGTCGAAAAGGACGGCTTGCCGGCGGTGAGGTCCGCGACGCGGGCGGTGCCCGCGTATGGGCCGGGGCACACCACGGCTTCCATCTCCTTGAGCCGCAGGGTGTTCTGCAGGACGCCTTCGACAGAGAGGCGCAGCAGGTACGGCACGCCGAGGTGCTCAGACTCGGGAACCGGAACGAGGTCGCATGTCTGGTTGGCGGCACGAGCCAGGTTCACCTTCGGAATCGCACGGTCCAGGGTCCACGTGTCGAGCCGGAGCGCACCGCCGATGGTCGTGAGGACGGGACCCACGATGAGGGTGTCGGTGCCGGCGTTGCCGTCGACGATGTCGTTGCCGTCTCCAGGCGACCAGATCGCCACGTCGTCGCCGTCGTCGGAGACGAGGACATCGTCGCGTCGGTCACTGCCGCGGTCAGGGCCGCCGACCAGAATGTCTGGGCCGGTACCGCCGAGCAGCGTGTCGCCGCCCTTGTTGCCCACCAGGAGGTCGGCGTTATCCCGACCGAAGAGGAGGTCGGTGTCGTTCATGTGCTGGGGCGCAACGACGCCGGGCGGCTGGATGAACGGGTTAGAGGCGTTGTCGTTGTCGAGGCCCAAGTGGACGTCTTTGTCCGGCGTGCCGGGCTCGACAGCGGCCATGGCCGTCGCCGTGCCCGTCGCCAGGACGACGGCCGCCATGAGAGCGGCGCCGGTCAGACGGCGAGAACGAGGGGTGGTGCGGGTCATCAGCAGTCCTTTCACGGGTGGAGCGCTCGCGGTTGAGCACTGCCGGAAAGGATTGGCTCCGCAGGCGCGCCCGGACATCGGGTAGGCCCCTTAGATCTCCTCAGGGGCGCCTTAGACGCGGAATCGGGCTGTCGCCGGTCGCCGACACCCGTCATCATGAACCGATGGCGGGGCGTCCACCGGCGGCGTTGGTCGGACGTGACGAGAGCCTCGGGGTGCTGAAAGCGGCCGTTCACCGCGCCTCCGCGGGCCATCCCAGCGTGCTCCTGGTCTCCGGCGAAACGGGCGTCGGCAAGACCCGGCTGGTGCGCGAGCTCGTCGAACAGGAACGGGTGACCCTCCTGCACGGTGCTTGCGTTCCCATGGCGGGCGACCCGCTGCCGTTTGCGCCGCTGACTCAGGCGCTGCGCCGGCTCGATCGCAGCGGCACTCTAAATCTCCAGTTGGAGCGGTCACCCGAGCTGGCCCGGCTGGTTCCCGGCGTTGCACCGACGATGACGCGCACGGCCGACCTGGCGGCCGCCTCGCAGCTGGGCCTCTTTCAGTCCGTGCTCGACCTCATCGACCGGCTCGGCGCCGCCGCCCCTGTCCTTCACGTAGTCGAGGACGTCCATTGGGCGGATCGGTCGACGCTCGACCTGGTTCGGTTCCTCGCAACGAACCTCACGACCGAGCGGGCGGTTCTCCTCGTCACGCTGCGCGCAGACGCCGTGATTCCCGGATCATCATTGGCGCTGTGGGTAGCCGAGCTCGCGCGGCTCGAGATCGCCGAGCGCGTGAAACTGGACCGTCTCGATAACGAGGCCGCCGCACGTCTGGTCAGG
Source organism: Actinomycetota bacterium (assembly GCA_046733835.1). GTDB lineage: Bacteria > Actinomycetota > Actinomycetes > Actinomycetales > Dermatophilaceae > Lapillicoccus. Next base: position 4,376 of record JBKPQA010000277.1, on the reverse strand, counting down.
GCCCTCGCCGGCGAAGCCGCCGACCCCGAGTTCGTCGAAACGACGCTGACGAGGTCCGCAGGCAACCCCTTGTTCGCGGAACACCTCGTGCTGCAAGCGAAGCAGGACCCCGACGTCCTACCGGCGACACTTCACGAGCTTCTCCATGCGCGGGTAGACGCCCTACCCGACGAAACACAGTCGGTCCTCCGATCGGCGGCCGTTATTGGCCGGCCGGCTGCAGTGACGCTGCTCGCCGCAACGGTGGGCATGCTCGTCGAACAGACCGAGAGCCTGCTCCGCCCGGCCCTCGACCAGCATGTCATGGAGGTTCGGCGTGATGACACCATCGCCTTCCGGCACCCAGCCTTCGGCGAGGTGGTGTATGCGGACCTGCTCCCCGGAGAGCGGCAACGGCTTCACCGCGCGGCGGCCGAGGCCCTGGAGCCACCGGAGGGCATCGGCACCGGGCAGCGCAGCTCGGTCGCCGCCGACGCGGTATCCGGCGAGCTGGCTCGGCACTGGTTCGGGGCGGGCGACACTGAGCGAGCACTTGACGCGGCCGTCGCTGCCGGCTGGGCGGCCGAGCGGATGTACGCCTTCGCCGACGCCTACACCAACTTCACTCGGGCGTTGTCGCTGATGGAGCAGGTGCCCGGTGCGGGGCAAGACCGGGTTCGGCTGCTGAAGCATGCCGGCCAGGCGGCGAGCCTTATCGGAGACAGCAGCGAGGCTGCCCGGCTGGTCGAGGCCGCGCTCACGCTGGCCGATGAACCGCCCGCGCGCGCGGCGCTGCTTACCCGGCTGGGTCTCATCCACTTTCGGGCGGGCCGTGGTTCGCTCACCGAGCGGTGCCTCCGCGAGGCCCTTGCCCTCCTGCCCCGCGGGGAGGAAAGCGTTCTCGCGGCCCGCGTTCACGCAGGGCTGGCCCTCTTCGGTGCGGCGTGGTCACGCTTCGACCTCGCGGAGAAGTCCTGTCGACGAGGTCTACTCATCGCACGAGCGGTCGGCGCACGGCGAGAGGAGGGCTTGCTCCTCAATGCGGCCGGACTCGTCGAGTCGGCGCATGGGGAACTCGATGCCGGCATTCGACTGCTGCGCGATGCGCTGGCTATCGCGGTCGAGATAGGGAACCCGGACGACCTCGCGACCGCATACATAAATCTCAGCCACGTCCTCGGCCTCGCCGGCCGCGTCGAAGAGATCCTTGAGGTCGCCAGCGAGGGCACCGAGGTGCTCACCCGAATGGGGTTGGCGCGGCAGCGGGTCAGCTTCCTCAAGGCCAACCTCGCGGAGACCCTAGGGAACGCCGGGCGCTACGAGGAGTCTGCGCAGGTCGTCTCCGAGGCGTTGTCACACCATCCTCGGGGAATCATGTCCGTCCCGGTCCTGACGCAGGCGGGTCGCGTCGCCATGGTCCGTGGTGACCTTGTGGAAGCCTGGGAGTGGCTCGAACAGGCCCGCGTGATCGTCGAGTCCGAGAACGCGCCGGAGTCCTACCACCGGTACCTGGTCGAGAGCGAGGCGGAAGTCGAGCTCTGGGCCGGCCGCCCGGTAGCGGCCTACGACCTGGTCGTCGAGGGACTGGACGTCCTGCGCGGAACCGATGAGGCGGCATACGCCGGAACTCTGGTCGCACTCGGACTGAGGGCGCTCGCCACGGAGGCCGAGGCCCATCGCGACCGTGACTCACGCCAAGGGCTCGCGGAGATGCGACGTCCACTGGATAGCGCCCGGACCTGGCCGGCGGCCAACCAGCCGGAGGACGAGGCTGTGCGCGCCTGGCAGCGGGCCGAGACGTTCCGACTCGAGCTGACGAATGATCCCGCCGCCTGGGCTGAGACCGCGGGGGCCTGGGAGACTCTCAACCGGCCCTTCCCGCGGGCCTACGCCCGGTGGCGGGAGGCGGAGGCTCGACTCGATTCCGGTGTGGACGCCGCGGCGATCGACGCGCTCCGGGACGCGCATACCTCCGCCCTGTCCTTGGGCGCCTCCCGACTGGTGCAGGAGTGCGAGCGGCTGGCGGGGTGGCACCGAATCGACCTGGCTCCGGCCGAGGTCGCCGCTAAGCCGGGGGCTCTCGACAAGTACGGCCTGACTCCGCGCGAGGTCGAGGTGCTGCAGGGTCTTTCCGCCGGCCGGACCAACCAGGAGATCGCCGACGAGTTGTTCATCAGCGTGAAGACGGCGAGCGTGCACGTCTCGAACATCCTCCGCAAGCTCGACGTGGGCGGGCGACAGGAAGCGGCGCGGGTCGCCCACCGGCTCGGCGTCTAAGGCCTCGCCCCGACGTGTCCTCCGTTCGGGGGACAGACAATTCGTCCGTGTCACTACCCGTCCGGTGGATCCGCCGGCTCGCTGGACAGGACATCCTTGTGGTGCAGCACAAAGCAACCGTCCTCCCTCGGGAGGCGGGACGCAGAGCTCGCGCCGGCCGGCGCGGGTCGCGGCGGGAGGCCGCCCGTGACGTGTCACTGTGGTGGGGGCAGATGTCACGGGCGGCCAGCGACCGCGGCCGCCAGGCAGGCGGGCAACGAGAATCAAGCCGGTCGCCGTCACGGCCAGCAGGATGGGGGGCATGACGGCGACCGGCGAGCGCGCGACGGACACGTTCGTCGCGTTCGTCGACGTCCTGGCGGACAGCCTTGACGAGCACGGTGCCTCGAGCGCCGATCTCGCTGCCCGCCTGTACCTGTCGCGGTTCCACGCGGACCGGCTCATCCGCGGAGCGTCCGGCGAGCCGCCCGGTGCGCTGCGCCGCCGAGTCCTGCTGGAACGCGCCGCATACCGGCTCCTGACCACTCGGGTCAGCGTGCTTGATGTTGCGATCGAGGCGGGATACGGCTCGAACGAGGCGTTCACCCGCGCCTTCAGCCGGGCGTATGGCCTTACGCCGCGAGCGTTTCGCGCTCGTCCTGGACAGATCCGCGTGGCCGCGCCGAACGCTGTCCACTTCCACCCGCCCGGAGGCCTGCGCCTTCCCGGAATGACGAAGGTGACCCCCATGGACCTCCTGCTGCGCATGGTCGAGCACCACGTGTGGCTGACCGGTCAGATGGTCGAACATGCGGCTCGGCTGACCGACGCCCAGCTCGACCAACCCATCGAGGTCAGCGTCGACGAGGACCCACAGACCATCCGATCGCTGCTGTCCCGCCAGGTCGGCCAGATGGAGATGTGGAACTGTGCGATGGCGGCCCGACCCTACGACTGGGGCGTCGAGAACGACGAGTCGGTCAGCCACCTGCGGACGCGGCTGGCCCGCGTCGGACCCGCATACCTGGCCAACGTTCGCGAGGTGATCGAGGAGGGGCGGCTCGACGACACCTTCGTCGACGCCCTCTGCGAGCCGGCCGAGGTGTTCACGTATGCGGGCATGATCGCTCACGTGCTGACCTTCGCCGCCCACCGCCACACGTTGGTCGCCCTCGCGCTCGACCACCACGGCGTCACGGACCTCGGCTGGGGCGACCCGATGCGGTGGGTCGCCGAGCCGGTCTGATCCCCTGTGGGGAGTCCCGTCACCGGCAGATCTCTCCTCATAACCACTCCGGTCGACCGATGAGTTGACCGCGTCCAAGCGGTCTCACCTCCATGACGCAGCCGCGAACCGTCCTGACCGGGCTCGCCTTTGGCGAGTCGCCCCGCTGGCACGACGGAAGGCTTTTCGTGTCCGACTGGGGCGCCGGCGAGGTCCTCGCCGTAGGCGACGATGGGGCGTCAGAGGTCGTGGCCAGGGCAGAGGCGTTCCCGTTGTGCTTTGACTTCTTGCCGGACGGCCCGATGCTCCTCGTCGCCGGGCCCAGTCTCATGCGGCAAGAAGCGGATGGCTCCCTGGTCCCGCACGCCGACCTCGGGGCGTTCGGATCGACACCGTTCAACGACATCGTCGTGGACGACCGCGGCAACGCCTACGTCAACAACATCGGGTTCGACTTCCCTTCGGGCGAGGTCGCACCCGGCTGGTTGGTGCTGGTGCGTCCGGACGGGCAAGCACGAGTCGTCGGCGACGGGCTGATGTTTCCGAACGGCATGGCGGTGACGCCGGACGGCCGCACGCTGGTCGTCGCCGAGTCGTATGCGAGCTGCCTCACCGCATACGACATCGACGAGGACGGCGGCCTCTCGCGCCGGCGCGTGTGGGCGGACCTGGGCGAGGACAACCCCGACGGCATCTGCCTCGACGCCGAGGGGGCCGCCTGGTACGCGGATGTGCCCCACGCCCACTGCGTGAGGGTGGCCGAGGGCGGCGAGGTGCTGCAGACCGTCGATCTCGGACGGGGCGGATTCGCCTGTGTTCTGGGCGGTTCCGATCGCCGGACGCTGTACACCGTCACCAACGAGTGGGGCCCGCACGGACCGGTCGGCGACCGCAACAGCACCGTGGTGGCCGTCGA
>JBKPQA010000276.1:0-12229 GCA_046733835.1 Actinomycetota bacterium | reverse complement strand
ACGTAGCCCACGGCTGGACCTGACCCGAGCTGACCTCCCGGGCTGGGTGCGATCGACCGACGTTCTCACGGATGGCTGGCAGGCCGAGGAGGCCCGAGCGGAAGCGCGACGGCTCGGCCTGCCACGCGTTCGCGATGGCGTGGCGGCCTGGGCGGCGCTCGGCGCGCTCGTGGCGCTGGTTCGTGTTGCCGATTGGGCTCCGGCGGACGGCGAGCGCCGGTCCGCGCTGGTTGTCGACGAGTCGGGCTCGGATTCGCCTGTGAGTCGGTGGGCCCGCGCCTGCGGATTCGCCCCGGTGGACCTCGGCTTGACGGTGCTGGGCGGCGGGTACGACGTGCTGGACGTCGATCTGGCGTCGATGGACGTCGTGGTGCGGGTGCACCCGGGAGGCTGCGACGACTCGGACGTCGACGAGGCGCTCAACCAGGCGGCCTGGGCGTTGCGCCCCGGTGGTCTTTTCATCCTCACGCTGCCGCTCGGCCGTCCCGGCGTGCAAGGCGCGCTGGGCCCCGCGGACGTCCGAGCCGTGGTAGCCCGGGCGCATGAACAGGGGTTCGTCCTGATGGGAGATCTCGACGGTGAAGTAGGGCAGCGGATGCGAGCCGCCGGGACCGCGGCCGCCGACACGCCCGAGCGGATCCCGAGCTCCGCATACGGGCTGGTCCGGCTTACGCTGCGCCGCCGGTGACGGGCAAGGGGCACTGAGGATGACGACGGATTGACTCGATCACGCACGCTTGCGGTGGTCCGTCTCCTCGTTGCGGCGGCCGTGGTCGTGGCGCTCGTCTGGGGCGTCGCGCGGAACTGGACGGAAATCAGCCAAGACCTGCAGCGTGTGAGCTTCGGAGCGGTCGTGCTGTCCTTCGTCCCGGCGGCGTTGGGGACCTGGTTGACCATGCTCGGCTGGCGCGTCGTCCTCGCGGACCTGGGGTCGCCATTGCACATGGCACCCGCGGGTGGAGTGTTCTTCGTGGGTCAGCTGGGCAAGTACCTGCCGGGGTCGGTCTGGACAGTGCTCGTGCAGGCGGACATGGCCTCACACCTGCACGTCCCACGGCGCCGGACCGGAGTGGCCGGCCTGGTCACCATCGGTCTCTCCGTACTCACCGGGATCCTCGTCGGCCTACCGGCGGTGCCGCTGCTGCTGCGGCAGTCCACCGGCGCCTCAGCATGGCTGCTGTTGGCGGTTCCGCTGCTCGGTGTTCTGGTCTGGCCGGCGCTGCTCAACCGGATGATCGCGCTCGGACTCCGGATCCTGCGGCGGCCGCCGCTCGAGCACTCGCTGTCCGGACGCGCCATCGTCAGCACGGTCGTCCTGTACGCGGTGGCCTGGCTCCTCTTCGGCGTCCACATCCTCGTCCTTGCCCTGGCCGTGGGCGCCGGCGGCAGCGCCACCCTCGCCTCGCTGACCGGTTACGCGCTCGCCGGTTCGCTGGGGATGCTGACGGTCATCCTGCCCGCGGGTCTTGGAGCGCGAGACGGGATCCTCACGCTCGTCCTTGCCTCGGCGATGCCGGTGTCGGCGGCAACCGCGGTCGCGATCGTGTCGCGGTTCGTCGTCACGGTGGTCGACGTGGTCGCGGCCGCCGGCGGTTGGGCGTATGCCCGCCGGCACCATCTCGTGACGTCGCGCGCGGAGCGGGAGCGCCAGCCCGCCGAAACCGTGGCGGAGGAGCCCTAACGCCCGTGGCGGGGAATCAGGCGCCGAACGGCTCCGGCGCGTCCGACTTCGGGAACTGGGTCACGAAGGCCATGACCGCCTCACCGGAGAGGTCGCCACAGAGCTGGCGGTGCCCGGACTGCGCCGTGACCTGCCCCGACGAGGTCGTCGTCGCGGACCAGTGGCTGAGCGCATACTTCTTGCCGCTCGGGAACTGGCCGTAGGACTCGTTCCACGGCGCCACGATGAATTTCCCCTGGGACGGCGTGACCTTGTTGCCCAGGCCGGCGAGCTCCTTCAGCTCACCGCTGCGCGCCGACTCCTCGCTGGGGAGATACCAGAGCACGGTGTACCCGTGCTCCAGGTTGTGGACCAGGGTCTCCACCGCCGGAGTGTCGCCGCTCGAGTAGAACTGGCGGCCGTCGAGCACCGGCTGCGCGAAGTGTGACCCGCTCGTCGGCGGCACGGTGGAGTACTGGACCCTCGTCACGTCAGTCCGGTTCGTGCCGGGACCGACGTGGTCGGCGTTCCCGCTCGCCGCGTCAGTGGTCACCGCGTCGCACGACGCCGAGGCGGCTGGCGTGCCGAGGGCAAGGATGAGGTTGTCGGGCTGGTTCCTGCGGGCGTCCAGAACGCCGTAGGTGATCACGCCGGCGAGGAGGAGGACAAGCACGGAGCAGGCGGCGACAATCATGAGCACGGTGCGGCGCTCGCGGCTGCGCTGCGCCTTCTTGACCTCCGCGACCCGGTCCTTGCGTGAGGACGGGTCATTCCGAGCCGGGCGAGCTGAGGCAGGGCGAGCCGAGCCGGAGGACGGGCGGCCGGCGCTTGGGCGCGCGGACTTCGCGGTGGAACCGGACGTGGGCGAGCTGGTCGGGGGTTTCCTGGCCACGGTGTCCTTCGGGCGGTGCGCTGGCGACTGACGCCAGGGAGTACGGAGGGATTTAGGAAGGGCTGGGTCGGTCCGCAGGAGTGGACGCCCCCGCGACGTGCCGACAACGAGCCGGCGCCAGTGTACGTTCCGATGCCGCGTCCGGGCTCCGGCGTCCAGCCGTCGGCGCCGTGGGCGACACTGGCGGGGTGAGGACGGATCGGGCCGGAGCACCCGCCGCCGGACTTGAGCACGAGCGGATCTGGCGATCCGCGCGGCCGGTCGCGGTCTCGGTGATCCTCTCCACCTTCCGTCACGGTGGGGGTGACCCGACGTTCCTGCGCACGCGCGGCGGAGCAGTGGTCCGCGGCCTGCGGACTCCGGAAGGCGTCGCAACGCTCGAGCTGCGTGCTCGTCCGGCGGCAGCCGAGGTCGTGGCGAGGGCTTGGGGCCCAGGCGCGGACTGGGCGCTGTCCGGCATACCGGAGCTGCTGGGCGAGGACGACGATCCGTCCGGGTTCGTCGCGCACCACGACCTCGTGGCGCAGGCGGCGCGACGGTTCTCCGGCTGGCGAGTGCCGCGGTCTCGGCTCGTCCTCGAGTCGCTTGCGCCGGCGGTCATCGAGCAGAAGGTCACCGGCAAGGAGGCATTCGCCGGTTTCCGGCAGCTGGTGCGCCGGTTCGGAGAGCCGGCACCAGGCCCGTATGCGTCGGTCGGGCTGCTCGTCCAGCCCTCATCAGCCGCTTGGGCGGCGATCCCGTCGTGGACGTTCCTCCGCGCTTCCGTCGATCCCGGACGATCACGGACTCTGCTCGGAGCCGTGCGGGCAGCCGGGCGACTGGAACAGGCGGTCCAGCTCCCCTCTGCTGCCGCGCGGACGCGAATGCAAGCGCTGCCCGGGATCGGCGCGTGGACCTCCGCGGAAGTGGCTCAGCGGGCGCTCGGTGACGCCGATGCGGTGAGCTTCGGCGACTACCACGTGGCCAAGGACATCACCTGGGCGCTGCTCGGGGAGGCTCGCGGCGACGACGTCCTCGCCGAGCTGCTCGAGCCGTATGCGGGTCACCGGTACCGGGTGCAGCGGCTGCTCGAGCTCAGCGGCGTCCGGCGGCCTCGCCGCGGTCCGCGGATGGCGCCTCGGACTCACCTTCCGCGCTGACCGCCGACGACCGCCCCAGCCACCGCCCGGACATCTCCAGCCCACGGGCGAGGTCTCCCGGCTTTCTCACCCTGAGCAGGCGTGCCGGGAGCGAGAGGGCAGCTATATGCATGGTGTGGAGGAGGCAGCCATGCCGAGAGGGCCTAGTGCGGTGACGGAGCGCTTGCTGGCGTGGATCGACGAGCTGCAGCAGCGCCATGGCGTTCTCGGCTTTCCGTATGCCGTGCTGAAGAAGTACCTGGATGACGGCGGCGGGCGGTACGCGGCGCTGATCACGTACTACGGGTTCCTGAGCGTCTTTCCCATCCTGCTCGTGGCGGCGTGGGTTGTCTCATCGATCCTGGTGAACCGACCGCAGCTACGGGAGGACGTGGTCGACGCACTCGTGCCTCCAACGCTCCAGAACACCGTGAACACGGCCTTGGCCGCCATGCCCCTGTCCGGGCTGCCGTTGGCCCTTGGCCTCGTAGGTCTGCTGCTCTCGGCGACAGGGGTGACCCGTTCCGCATACGAGACCCTGAACCAGCTGGCGGGCGTGCCTCGGCGCTCGCGGTTCGGCCTCGTGGTCCGATACGCCAGAGTGTTGCTGATGGTGGTTGTCGTAATGGTTGGAGGTCTCGGTGTTGCGGCGCTGACGGTGGCATCCGGTGCCCTACCCGACGTCGCTGGGCTTCAACGCGTCGCGGCGGCCCTCGCTACTGCTCTGGTCGTGTTTCTCCTCCTCCTCGCCGCGGCGACGGTGCTGGTGGCCAGACCGGTCCCCTTGCGGACCAGCTGGTTGCCGGCTGCGCTGGGCGCAGTCGTCGTGACCGTCGTTCTCACCCTGGGTACGCGGTTGCTGGCGCCCCTCGTCGCCCGGTCCGGCCCGGTGTACGGCAGCTTCGCCAGCGTCGCGGCGATCTTTGCGCTGCTCTACCTGGTCAGCCAGGCGCTGCTCTACGCCGCCGAGGTGGCGGTCGTCCGGCAGCGGCACCTGTGGCCGCGCGCTCTGGTCTCAACGAGGCCCACGGCGGCCGACATGGCGGCGCTCAGCCGCCTGGCCAGCGTTCAGGAGCGGATACCCGTGCAGCGGATCCAGGTTCGGTTCGATCGTGTGGTGCCTAACCGCTCCGAGGCTGACCCATGAGGGTCAGTCAACGCGGGTTGCCGCGTTCGTCACAGGGTGGGGCGTTTGCTACGGCGACTCCTGCGAACTGCGTCTCGATGAGGTCGATGGTTCGCTGCATGGCGGTCGGCTGCAGTCGTCCAACCCCGCTGCCGTGGGGGCTGTTGAAGAAGACCAGGAGCAGCATCAGGAGCGTGATGACCGCGGTCACGCTGCCCATGAGCATGGCCTGAGACGAGGCGCGTTCACCGGGGTCGGCGAACCGGAGTACGTAGATGAAGATGACGCCGCAGATGAGGAACAGCGCGACCCAAACCGGAAGCGGGATGATGCCCTCCGCCGCATGCACCCTTGCGAGGCGAGCCTGCTCCCGGTCGGCGGTCTGTTGTATCCAGCGGTCGTAGGCCGACTGCTCAGTTGTCGACTTCGGATCGAGAGTTCTGGCTGTCTCGAACATCCGGAGCCCCCATGGGTTGACCGCGTTACCCAGGGTCCCCGCGTTGACGGCATCCCACTCGACGCCCGCGACCGACCGCGCGTAGCAGTCGAGCTCACCCGTGAGCCGGCTGGCTGCTTCAGCTGGCAGGAACTGGGCGGTTTGCACCTGCTGGGCCACGATGGTCGCCTCAGCCTCTGCACCCGCGCGCGAGGCGTCGTAGGACGAAAAGGCGAGAAAGATGATGAACCCCAACAGCACCGAGAATCCCGTCGCTAGGACGCCAAACACGCCTGCCGCACGGTCCCCGTCACTGAAGTAACCGCCCTCGGGTGCGCGCTGACGCACCAGCAACATCACGACAACCGTGATCGAGGTGACGACGACAAGGACGAGGAGGCCCAGGACGAGGTTCACGGAACCCCACGCGAATATCGGTCAGGCGTATCGCCGCGGCTCATCCGCCAATCCTCATGGGAGCGTCGCACCCGGTCCGGGGTACCGCTAACGAGGGCGCGCCCCGGAACGGTGATCGCCACATGGGCGCAGCTTCAGGTGCTGTCGTCGTGCTCGTCGAAGTGGCCGGCGTGCTCGGCGTGGCGGTGCCCGTCGTGGAGATAGTCCACGTGGTCACCGTGCTGGACGGTGTCGTGCCCGCAACCCTCGCCGTGGACGTGCTCGTGTTCGGATGGGTCGTGATGCTCGTGATCGGCGGAGGTGCTCATGTCACGGTGCCCTCTCATCTACCCGTATCGACGACGCCCTTCGGTCATGCGCCAGAACGGTGAGGGTACCGGCGTGGAGGGCATGGCGACAGACCCCCGGCCACCGACCCGGCCAGACTCCGCCACGTCCTCTCAAACGATGGTCGTCTGGTCCGACTCAGCTTCGTCGACCGAGGTGGACCCGATCGTCCACTTGAGCTGGAACTCGACTTCCTCCTCGTCCTCGTCGCGCTCATGCTCGATCGAGAACTGGGCCCGTTCGGGAACCCAGAACCGCTCGCCGGCAATCTGGATCCGGAACGGCTTGTCCTGCTCCAGTGCATCGGCCAGCCGACGCAGCTTGGCCACCACCTCCGGAGTCGAGTAGAGCCGTTCCACGTCACGCGGCGCTTTCGCCATGCGCTCACTCCCTTTGGCCGTTGTGGTGCGGGCCGGCTATGCCCGCACCGCTGACGATGTCGGTCCACAGTGTCAGATCTCGTGGGCCAGCGAGGCGGTCTGCTCACCCGGGACACGTGGTGTCATGGCGCCACTGCTCTTCAGGATTGTGCAGGACGTGATCTGCGACGAAGAACGCGAGAGCGGTGGAGAGCAAGCTCGGGTAGTCCACGGCCTGGACGAGTGCTTTTGGAGAGCGGCTGCATCGAGGCTGACAAGTCGTGACGAAGTGTCAGCGCGGGAGGATTCGAACCTTTACGTCGTCCGCTGCGCGAACCGCTCCCGGTTCGACTGACGACCTCAAGCCCTCTCCCCACAGCGCCACTCCGATGCGGGCCGCAACGATCCCTCGGTCGACTGGGTCGCCGCCGGTCACCACCAGCGCGTCGTCGCCCACGTCGACGCCCACACTCTCGTCCAGCGCCGGGCCGGCTAGCGCCACGGCTACCGCCCGGCGGATCCGAATGTCGGCTGCTTCGTCGGAAAGACTCGGAATCCCCACCCGTCCGGCCAGCTGTGAACCCGGCACGACCCCCAGCGCGGCCCGCACGGCTTCGGCGGCCCCCGAAGCGAACCAGTCCTCAGGACCGGTCCGCACCAGGGACCGTCCGCCCGGTTCGCCCACGGAGCCGGTTACGAACTCGCCCACGCCCCTGACCAGCGCCACCGGGACGCCGGCAGCCTTTCCCTTCACCAGATCCGCCGCCGCGGCGATCTCGTCGGCGATCGCTCTCGTGGTCACCGAGAGCGTGTGCCCGTCAGCGTCCGACGACCCCCGCAGGTCGTCGACCACCAATAGTCCAGCCGCTCCGAGGGCGAAGTCGACCTGACCCATCCGCCACGGCCGTCCGCTCGTGTCACTTAGCACTACCGCAAGCCGTTGAACCTCGAAGGCCAGTCGGAGACGCTCGAGAAGCGACACGCATACCCCGTCCGGGTCCTCCGGCAGGAGCAGCACGCCGTCGAGAGCGCCGGTGTTGGAGGCGTCCACGCCGGCGGCCGCCATCACGGGACCCGCGGCCGACTCGACCACCCGAGTGACCCGTCCGTCGTCCAGGGCGCGCTCCGCCACCACCCGGCGCGTCGCGGCCGCCACCGCCGCTTCCCGGTCCGCTTCAACCAGCCCGAGCGCTTTGGACGCCACCTTGCTCGAGACAACGAGGACGTCGCCGTCGACGACGTCGAGCCCGGCGGCGGTGACGGCGGAAACGATGAGGGCGGCGAGGTCGTCGCCGGGGACCACCTCAGGTAGGCCGGAGATCGGAAGGACGCTCAGGCCCTCAGGCACGGACCCCCGCCAGCTGCATCCCCAGGTCGACGGCGGCCCCCGCGATGTCGGCCGCGGCGCCGACGCTCGACATCAGCAACGGGCGGGCTTCCACAGTGAGCCGTCCGGTCGAGAGGAACCCGGCGTCCTCCTCGGAGACCAGCCAGCCGTCGAGGAAGTCCTCGTACAGGCCCGCTACGGCCGCGGTCGTCGACTCCACACCGATGGCCTCGAGGCACGCATCCGCGTGACCGCGCACGGGACGACCCGAGATCAACGGTGACACCCCGACCACCGGAGCCCGTGAACCCCGCAGCGCGTCCCGGATGCCGGGAACCCCGAGGATGATGCCGATCGACACGACCGGGTTGCTCGGCGGCAGGAGGAGGAGATCGGCGGTCCGGATGGCGTCGAGCACACCCGGCGCTGGCACCGCGCGATCCATTCCCGCGACGACGAACCGGCGCGCCGGGACCGCGGCGCGCATCCGCACCCACCACTCCTGGAAGTGCACGGCGCGTTCCCCACCGCCGTCGTCCAGCACGACGTGGGTCTCGACCGGTGTGTCGGTCATCGGCAGCAAGGTGACGCCTTGCGCCGCCAGTCCCCAGCGGTCGGCCAACCGCGCGGTGACCTCGGAGAGACTCAGGCCCTGCCCGAGCCACAGTGACCGCGCCACGTGCGCCCCGACGTCGCGGTCGCCGAGCCCGAACCACTGTGGAGTCACTCCGTATGCGGCCAGCTCGCCTTGGACGTGGTGCGTCTCGTCCGCGCGTCCCCAGCCTTGAGCCTCGTTGACGCCGCCGCCGAGGGTGTAGAGGACGGTGTCCAGGTCGGGACAGATCCGCAGCCCGAAGAGGGTGATGTCGTCACCGGTATTGCCGATCACGGTGACCTGCGAGCCCTTCAACTCCGCGGAGCGGTCGAGATGAGCGAGCAGGCCCCGCAGGAAGCGGGCGCCCCCGACCCCGCCGGCGAGGGCGGTGATGTGCATGTCGCGAAGTCTGTCACGCCGCCGTCAAGCCGTTGCCGCCTCCCGTCCGCGGAGCTCGGAGGCGCGCGCGATAAAGAAACGGAGGCCGAATTTCGGCTAAATATCAGAACTCGGCTTGACTTCTGACCAATGACACGCGTGTAATTTCATCACTGTCCTTCTCAAGGTCGACCCGCACACCGCTTCCACCAGGGGACCCGCGGCTCACGCCCGAGGGGTGGACATGGCGACATCGTGTACGGGCAAGGGTCGAGGAGGGTGCCATGCACGAGGTGCAGCTGGTGATGCTGAACATGGTCGGCCACGACGAGGAGAACGAGCTGGCCTGGCAGGAGCGCTCGCTCTGTGCTCAGACCGACCCCGAGGCATTCTTCCCGGAGAAGGGAGGGTCGACTCGGGAGGCGAAGAAGGTCTGCATCGGATGTGAAGTCCGGGCCGAGTGCCTGGAGTACGCGCTCGCGCACGACGAGCGCTTCGGCATCTGGGGTGGCCTGTCCGAACGGGAGCGCCGGAAGCTCAAGAAACGCGCCGTCTAGCGCGTTCCACCGACGTACCCTGCCTCGTGACGACGACGCTTGCGCCGCCTCAGGCTGTGCTGCCGGCGGACCCTGGCGTGGTCAGGGTTGCGAATCGCCGGGCCGCTGCGCCCACGGTGACGGCGGTGCTCCTCGTCCGTGGCGACGCTCTCGGGCCGTCCAGCACCGAGCCGTCGACAACCGAGCCGTCCAGCACGGAGCCGTCCAGCACCGAGGGCCGGGACACGGGCACGCCGGCCGGGTCGGTGACCCCGGTCGGACGGCTGTCTGAGGTCCTCGACGCGGTAGCAGCGCAAACTCGGCCGCCGGAGCGCCTGGTCGTCGTGGCCGTCGAGGATCCGGCGGCGACCCTGTCGATCGGCACGCAGGTTGACCGTCTCGTGCGGGAGCACGACGGCCTCGCCACGATCCAGGAAGTCCTCGTCGTGGGGATCGAAGGGCCGGCGCTGGTCGGCAAGGCCGTCGACACCGCCCTCGCCGAGCTCGACCGCCGCCACGCGCCGGGCGAGGCGGTCCCGCAGCCGGCGGCTCATCCGTTGGCCGCGAGAGAACCCCTGGAGACGTCGACGGAACCGAGCGCAACGGAGACGGCCGCGCCCGCTGACCCGCATGCCTCGGACCAGCCGAATTTGCCCGAATCACAAGCGGAATCAGCCCTCGCCGAGGGCGACGTGGAAGCGCAACCGCCCCAAACGCATACCCTCAACCCGGACCGGGCCCCGATAAATCCTGGGTCGACGTCGACCCTGACCGGACCGGAGTGGATCTGGGTCCTCGACGACACCGTCGCTCCGATGCCGACCGCGCTGCTGCGACTCGTCGAGGCGGTCCGGCGGTCGCGCAGTGTCGGCATCGCCGGTCCCAAGGTGGTCCGCTGGGAGAACCCGCGACTGTTCGTGGAGCTCGGCCGGCAGGTGACCCGGACCGGCCGCCGGCTGGACGCGCCGACTTTCGGCGAAGCCGACCAGGGGCAGTACGACACGCGCACGGACGTGCTGGCCGTCGGCACGGCCGGGATGTTGGTGCGGCGCGGGGTCTACGAGCAGCTGGGCGGGTTCGAGACGGCCTTCGCCGACGCCGGCGCCGACCTGGACCTGGGTTGGCGCGCGCAGCTCGCCGGACAACGCGTCGTTGTTGTCCCGGCGGCGGTTGTCCGTCGCACGCGTAGTACCGCCGAACGACAGGCCGGCCCGCTCGCCAACCGGCTGGCGGAACGGCGGGCGGCCCGCCGGGTCGCGCTGACACGATGCTCGCCGCTCGCCGTGCCGTTCCTCGCTGTCTGGCTCGTCGTGGGCGGCATTCTGTCGGCGCTGGGCCTGCTCCTCGTGAAGCGTCCCCAGCACGCTTGGGCCGAGCTGTCGGACATCGGCGCGCTCGGCCGGCCGTTCGCCAGCCTCGCGGCCCGGTCGCGGTTCCGGCGGATCAAGAAAGTCAGGCGTCGCCATCTGACCGGCCTGTTCGTCGGGTCGGGCGCGGCGCTCGGTGCCAGCTGGGACCACGTCCAGGACGCCGTCACTCCGGATCGCAAGGGCCGCGTCGAACCGCTTCCACCCAGCGACGCCGCGACGGCCGAACCAGGGCCGGTCGCCGAGGAGGCGGAGGCGCTCACCGGGCTACCTCCGTCCCTGCCCCAGCGGATCGCCACGCATCCCGGGTTCCTCGCCGTGCTGGTGTGTGCGGCGCTGTCGGCCGTCACCTTTCGGTCCGCGCTGAGCGAAGGGGTCTTGGATGCGCGCGGGCCGGGGCTTACGGGCGGCGAGCTGTACGCGGTGGCGACCGGCTCGGACGGTCTGTGGCACCTGTTCCGGGATTCGTGGCACGGCGCCGGATTTGGGAACGCACTCGACGTCTCGCCGTCTATGGGTGTGCTCGCGGCGCTGACCTGGCTGGTGCAGTGGGTGCCCTACGTCTCCGGCGGTCGCACCCCCGCCGGAGTCACAGTCTCCTGGCTGCTTCTCGTCGCGATGCCGCTCTCCGCTTTCACCGCATACCTCGCCGCCCGGGTCGCCACCCGCGCCCGCTGGGGTCGCGGCCTGATCGCGCTTGCGTGGGGTGCCAGCGGCGTCCTCATCGCCGCCGCGACCCAGGGCCGAGTATCGGTCGTCGTCGCGCACATCCTGCTACCGCTCGTGGTTGCCGGCTTCGGCGCTGCCCTGAAGCACGACGGCACGTGGACCGCGACGTTCGCCGGAGCACTGGCTGCCGGTCTCCTGGGCGCCTTCGTGCCCCTTCTTCTCGCTGTATGCGTCGTGGCTGCGCTCGTCGCGGTGGTCGTCGCCCCGGGGATCGTTCGGCGGCTGCGGGCGCTGGTGCTCGCGGTGGTGCCCGTGGCGCTCCTCGGACCTTGGGTGCTCCGGTTCGTCGACGAACCACGGCTGCTGGTCACCGGTCCCGGGCTGCTCGACGTCGGCACCGACACCACGCCGGCCTGGCAGCTGGCTCTCGCTCAGCCGGACGGCGGCCCATGGTGGGTCGGTGTGCTGTTCGTCCCGATTCTCGTCGTCGCGGTCGTCGCCTTGGCCCGACAGAGCGGTGGCCGCTCGCGGACCGTCTCCCTGCTCGCGCTCACGGCCAGCGCCCTCCTGGGGCTGGCCATCGCCCTTGCTTCTGAACGGGTCGAGGTCGGACAGGCCATTGGTGACGACGGTCAGCCGACGCTGGCGACGCTGTGGTCCGGTGTCGGTCTCGACCTCTACGTCCTGGCTGTACTCGGCGTCCTCCTGGTCGCCTGGCACGGTCTGGCCCACGCCGTGGGGGAGCGCCGTTTCGGGTGGCCGCGGTTGGCGGCTGGGGCGGTCGCGGCGGCGGTGGTCGTGGCGCTTCTTGGCAGTGCCGTCGTCACCGCCTGGGCTGGCGCTAGCGCGCTGCGGCTGGCCACCGGCACCCTTCCGGCGGTCGCAGTCGAGCAGGCCAGCGGGCCCGACGCCAATCGCCTCGTCGTCCTTACTCCCACTGCCGACCGGCTCGACTTCGCCGTCGTGGGCAACGAGCCGGGCGAGCTGATGCGCGACGTCGAACGTCCTGACTCGGTGACCGA
>JBKPQA010000275.1:0-5968 GCA_046733835.1 Actinomycetota bacterium | reverse complement strand
CACGTCGACGGCCATCAGAAGTCGAAGAACGGCTGACGGCGACCAGTCTCCAAAAACGCCTTGAGCGAGAGGAGCATCTGCGACCAACCCACCGTCACGATGCGGAACATATCGTCGACGGCGCTGAAGCCCGTGTGGTCGAGCCGAACCACTGTCCCCGAATCGGTCTCCTGCAAGCCCCATGCAACTTCTGTGCCCGGCCAGCCCGGTGGACCGCCGATGCATTCCCAGCGCAGTCCGGTCGGCCCGTCGGCGTCCGAGATTCGCATGTCCCATGTCGTCGGAGCATCTGGGAAGCTCATCCTTAGCACGTCGCCAGCTCGGGCGCCGGGAACTTCCGCCCGGCTCGTCCACCAGCCTGTGACGCCGTCCGGTGTGGTCAGGGCGGAGTACGCCGCCGCGGCATCGACGCCGTCGACCTCGACGAGGTGGTGCATGTCCGCCATCGTTCCTCCTTATTTAGTCGAATCTAAAATAACCGCCTGGCACTCCGTTCCACAAGATTTAGTGGGCACGTAAACTTGAGGGAGTGGACGCCGTGAAGGTCATCGCCGAGCCGCGCCGCCAGCAGATCCTGCGGCTGTGCTGGACGGCGGAGCGCAGCGCCGGCGACCTCGCGGCGGCGTTCGACGTGACGTTCGGGGCGGTATCCCAGCACCTCAAGGTGCTCCGCGACGCCGGCCTCGTCACCGTCCGTCAGGAAGGTACTCGGCGCTTCTACAGCGCCGACCGGGCGGCGCTCGGGCCGCTGGCCACGTATCTCGAGTCACAATGGAACGGCCAACTCGATCGCTTGGCGTCGATCGCGGAGCGCACGGAGAGCGTGCCGTCGCCCGAACCGGACGGCCGGGCGTGAGCCAGGACGTCGTCGTGGTGCGTCGGACCATCCGGGCCCGACCGGAAACCGTCTTCTCCTTCTTCACAGACCGCGACCGATGGCTGTCGTGGCAGGGGCAGACGGCCGAGATCGACCCGCGGCCGGGCGGGCTGTTCCGGATGAATGTCCGCGGCGACGGTTGGGCCTCCGGCCGGTTCACCGTGGTGGAGCCGCCCCACCGCATCGCGTTCACGTGGGGCTGGGAGGGGGACACGTCACCGGTTCCACCCGGGTCGTCCACGGTCGAGGTGACGCTCGATCCGGACGGCGCCGGCGGCACCGTTATGACACTCGTCCACTCCGGGCTTCCTGTCGCGACCGTGGAGATGCACCGCGACGGGTGGACGCACTACGTAGGCCGACTTGTCGTACGCGCCGCCGGCGGTGATCCTGGCCCCGACTCCACGGCGGCCTGACGAACCGTGGGCTCGACCGGGCGGCGCGTGCGATGACGTCGTTCAGCTCGCGGACGACCTGAGCTCGAGTCGGCCGGAATTTCGCGTCTGAAGTCCCACTGACCCGAACCACGGGCGCCGCGGCGGGCATAGTCGCGCGGCGGCGTTCAGGCCGCGCTCATCTCGGCAACGATTTAGCCACGGTCTTGCCGACGCGCCCCTGGCACTGCGAGTGTATGCGTATGCACCTCAACGACGAGGACAAGGCGCGCCTCGGCAACGGGATCACGGTCGTCAAGGAGCCACCCGGTCCGGACACCCCGGCGCAGCGTGACCCCGAGGTCGCCGCGACCGTGTCGCGGATGCTGTCGGACATCGAGGACCGCGGCCTGGTCGCCGTGCGGGAGTATGCCGAACGGCTCGACGGGTGGTCGGGAACGTCGTTCGAGGTGACCGCTCAGCAGCTCCGCAGCGCGGGTGACGGACTGCCTCGTGAGCTGCGCGAGGCTCTTGACGCCGGCGCCGAGCGGACGCGACGGTTTGCGACGATGCAGCGCGCTCGGCTGGTGGACTTCGAGGAGGAGGTCCTCCCCGGGGTCGTCTGCGGACAGCGCTACATCCCCGTGCAGACCGTGGGCGCCTACCTACCGGCGGGCCGGTTCCCGCTGCTCGCTAGCGCGTTCATGACGGTCGGGGTGGCATCCGTGGCGGGAGTGCCCAACGTCCTCAGCTGCACGCCGCCCAGCCTGCACGGCGAGCCTCACCCGGCGGTCCTCTACGCCGCATACGCCTCAGGGGCCGAGCGCGTCTTCGCCCTCGGTGGGGTGCAGGCGCTCGCGGCCATGGCCTTCGGTCTGTTGGACGGGCCACCGGCCGACATGCTTGTGGGAGCGGGCAATGCCTTTGTCGCGGAAGCAAAACGGCAGTTGTTCGGCCGGGTCGGCATCGACGTGCTGGCCGGGCCTTCCGAGGTCGCCGTGATCGCGGACGAGACCGCCACCACCGAGATGGTGGCCGCCGACCTGCTGGGCCAGGCGGAGCACGGACCCACGTCGCCCGCCTGTCTGGTGACCACGTCGGAACGGCTGGCCCGCGAAGTTCCGGCCGAGATCGACCGGCAGCTCGCCTCCCTCTCGACCAGAGAGATCGCCGGCGCCGCCTGGCGGGACTTCGGCTCGATCTACCTCGTCGAGAACCGGGAGCTCGCCGTCGCCCTGATGGACACCTTGGCGCCGGAGCACCTGGAGGTGCTCGCCGACGACCTGCCGTGGTTCCTCGAACACCTGACCAACTACGGGTCCCTCTTCCTTGGACCGTGGTCGACCGTGGCGTACGCCGACAAAGGCATGTCCGGCACGAACCACGTGCTGCCGACGGCCCGGAACGCTCGGTTCACCGGGGGCCTGTCGGTCTCCGGGTTCCTCAAGCTGGTGACGTACCAGCGTGCGACCGCGGACTCCACCCGGGCGCAGGCCGAGCCCGTGGTGCTCATCTCCGACTTCGAGAAGCTCCATGCCCACCGCGACAGTGCCCAGCTGCGCCTGGAGTTCCTGCATGCCTGAATGAATTCGCATGCCATGAGACCCAGCTCCACCCCAACCCCGACCCCGACCCGACTGGAGCAGTAATGAGACCCTCCCTCCGCACGCACGGAGCCGTCGCCCTGACCGCCGTGGCCGTGCTAGCCCTCTCCGCCTGTGGAGCCGGTTCCAAGACGACGACGGCCACCGCCACCCAGGTGACCTGCGATGTCCCCAAGCCGAGCTCGCCGACGACGGTCAACGTCCTCGCCTACAACTCCTCGGCGATCGACCCGTTCACCAACACGATGGTGTCGAGCTGCTCGAAGAACGACTACACCCTCAAGCACGAGCCCATCGACTTCCCCGGCCAGGTGCAGAAGACGACGGCGACACTCGCGGGGGCCAGCGGCACCTACGACATCGTCGAGACCTACGGGTTCGTCATCCCCCAGTACGGCTCGCAGGGCAAGCTCGCTCCTCTCGACGATCTCTTCGCCAAGCACGCCGACGCCTACAAGCTGAACGACATCAGCAAGGACATGCGCGCCGCGATGACCTACGACGGGAAGCTGTACGCGCTGCCCATGCAGGCGCAGATGTACATCATGGCCTACCGCAAGGACGTCTTCGACCAGGTCGGGCTCAAGCCGCCGACGACCTTCGAGGAGCTGAAGTCGGCCGCCAAGACCATCCAGGACAAGGCGGGCATCAAGTACCCGATCGCCCTTCCGTGGCTCGCGACCGCTGACATCGTCACCTCATACGACTGCATCCTGGGCAGCCTGGGCACCAACCTGACGAACTTCGACACCAAGACGGCGAACTTCGACAAGCCTCAGGCCAAGCAGGCTTTGGAGGAGATGCTGGCGCTCAAGCCATACATGGACCCGCAGGTGACGACCTTCGCGCAGCCGGCCGTGCAGCAGCAGATGTACAACGGGACGGCGGCGATCGCGATCATGTTCTCGGGCCGGATGAACGACCTCACCCTCGAGAAGAACAGCAAGTTCGCCAAGAACTTCGCCTTCGCGCCGCCGCCGAAGGTGGCCGCCGACAGCCCGAAGCTCTACGACACGCTCTCGGTGGACGGCTGGTCGATCCCGAACAACACGGCTCTTGACAAGGACGCGCTCTTCCAGATGATCGCATCGTCCGTCAGTGTCGACGCGTCCAAGGCCTCACTGCCTGCCGCCTACCCGGCTCGGACCGGCATGGTCAGCGACACGAGCAGCCCGTATGCGGCGGCGGCCAACGTCTCGATCACGTCGGCTCCGCCGGCCGAGCCGTACCCGTGGACCGCTGAGGTCAGCAACAAGATCACGCCGATCATCGCCAACGTCGTGCTGGGTAAGGCCACCGTCGACGACGGTGTCACCCAGATGCAGCAGGCCGCGACGGCGGCCATCGCGGCTGCCAAGTAGGCCTGGCCACCCGGCGCCGGCCGTCTCGCCGCTTTCCGGAGGAGACGGCCGGCGCTCAACCGGAGGTGAGCATGAGGAAGCGCGAGTACTGGGCGCTGGTGACGCCGAGTCTGGTGGTGATGGTCAGCCTGCTGGCCGTCCCGCTCTACCGGACCATCGAGTGGAGCCTGCAAAAGGTGAACTACGGCGACCCGGGGACCTTCATCGGCCTCGCGAACTACACGGCGGCGCTTGGCGACCCGAGGTTCCTCCGGGCCGTGGCCTTCACGGTGGGGCTCACGCTGGTGGTGACGGGAATCCTGCTGGTCCTCGGCTACCTCCTGGCGACGGCGGTGAACCGGCTACGTCGGATGCGTCCGCTCGTCCTCGGGCTGCTTCTCCTGGCGTACGTCATCCCGGGCCTGGTCGGCGCCACGATGTTCTCCTGGCTGTTCGACTCCAATTTCGGTGGCCCCGTCAACTACGTCATCTCCAGGCTCACCGGTCAGGACGTGCTGTGGTTCACCGACACGTGGCCGAACCGGGTCGTGCTGGTCCTCAACATCGTGTGGTTCCTGCTGCCGTTCGCGATGCTGGTCATCCTCGCCGGCCTGCAAGCTGTCAACCCCGAGGTGCTCGAGGCCGCGAGGATCGATGGCGCCGGCACCTTCCGGCTGCACTGGAACGTCATCATCCCCAGCGTTCGCGGGGTGATCGGCTTCGTCATCCTCATCTCGCTGATGGACGTCGTGCGCGTTTTCGACCCGTTGGTGGCGCTCTCGCCACAGGCGGCTGCCATCGGCAACGAATCGATCATGTTCTACATCTACAGCGTCGCCTTCAAGGACGGCGGCCAGCAGCTCGGCCTGGGCAGCGCGATCAACGTCCTGCTGATCATCCTCATCGGGATCCTGCTCATTCCCTCGATCCGAGCCACCGCCCGAGAAGGGAGTCGATGATGAGCGCGGCCACCCCGGACCTCACGACCCGCCAGATCGCGGCCGTCGAGGCGGCCCCTCGGCAGAGGCGGTTCACCGGAACGTCGATCGTCGTGGGCGGCTTCCTGCTGCTGACCTGTCTGGCCATGCTGAGCCCGATCATCTGGACCGCGGCGTCCGTGACGAAGCCGACCGACGTGGCCTTCCTCAACCCTCCGGTCTTCGTCTGGCAGCCGACCTTCGACACCTTCGTCGACCTCTGGCAGACGACCAACTTCTACCAGTACGTCATCAACACCCTGGTCGTCGCCGTCATCAGTACGGTGCTTGCGCTGATCCTCGGGCTGCCCGCCGCATACGCGCTCTCCCGCGCCCCAGGCTGGATCTCGACGGTCCTCCTAGTGGTGGCGCTGGTCTTCCGCGCGCTTCCTCGGTTCGCGGTGGTCCTGCCGATGTACGACATTGCCCGCACGGTGGGTCTCTACGACACGACCTTCGCGCTGGCCCTCGCCCTCGTCGCGATCAACCAGCCCTTCACCATCTGGCTGCTGCGCAACTTCTTCGCCGACATCCCCGACACCCTCGACGAGGCGGCGATGATGGACGGCTGCAGCCGGTTCCAGGCGCTGCGTCGGGTGATGATCCCGCTCATGGGGCCGGGCATCCTCACCGCCGGCATCTTCGTCTTCCTCTTCGCCTTCCAGGAGTACCTGACGGCGACGATCCTCACCGACGTCAACGCCCGCACCGTGCCGGTCTTCATCGCCACGCAGCTCGGACAGACGCTGCCCATGCTCCAGCAGGCCGGCGCGGCCGCGGTGCTGTTCACGATCCC
>JBKPQA010000274.1:0-2784 GCA_046733835.1 Actinomycetota bacterium | reverse complement strand
CGTCGTGACGGCCACGAGGTGGACCTGCGGGTCGAGGTCGACGACATCGACCACTTCGGCAACCGCCGCCTGCGCAGCGTCGGTGAGCTGATCCAGAACCAGGTGCGCACCGGCCTGTCCCGAATGGAGCGCGTTGTCCGTGAGCGGATGACGACGCAGGACGTCGAGGCGATCACCCCGCAGACGCTGATCAACATCCGGCCGGTCGTGGCGAGCATCCGGGAGTTCTTCGGGACCTCTCAGCTCAGCCAGTTCATGGACCAGAACAACCCGCTCGCCGGGCTCACCCACAAGCGGCGCCTGTCCGCGCTGGGCCCGGGTGGCCTGTCCCGTGACCGCGCCGGCATGGAGGTCCGCGACGTCCACTCGTCGCACTACGGCCGGATGTGCCCCATCGAGACCCCTGAGGGCCCGAACATCGGCCTCATCGGCTCGCTCGCGTCGTACGGCCGGATCAACGCGTTCGGGTTCGTCGAGACTCCGTACCGCCGGGTGGTCAAGGGCAAGGTCACTGACCATGTCGACTACCTCACTGCCGACGAGGAGGACGAGCACGTCATCGCCCAGGCGAACGAGCCGCTCACGGCGGACGGCCACTTCGCCGAGGAGCGTGTCCTGGTCCGGACCCGGGGCGGCGCGGAGGTCGAGTACATCCCCGGTGCCGACGTCGACTACATGGACGTCTCGCCCCGGCAGATGGTCTCGGCGGCCACCGCCCTGATCCCGTTCCTCGAGCACGACGACGCCAACCGCGCCCTCATGGGCTCGAACATGCAGCGTCAGGCGGTGCCGCTGGTCCGTTCCGAGGCCCCGCTGGTCGGCACCGGCATGGAGCTGCGTGCCGCGGTCGACTCCGGTGACGTCGTTGTGGCGGCCAAATCCGGTGTCGTCACCGAGGTGAGCGCCGACCTGGTCACCGTCGCCAACGACGACGGCACCAACGTCACCTACCGGATCGCCAAGTTCGACCGGTCGAACCAGGGCAACTGCTACAACCAGATCGTCCGCGTGGACGAGGGGCAGCGGATCGAGGCCGGCGAAGTCATCGCCGACGGGCCGGCGACCGAGCGGGGCGAGATGGCGCTCGGCCGCAACCTGCTCGTGGCGTTCATGCCGTGGGAGGGGCACAACTACGAGGACGCCATCATCCTCAGCCAGCGCCTGGTGCAAGACGACGTCCTCTCCTCGATCCACATCGAGGAGCACGAGGTCGACGCCCGCGACACCAAGCTCGGCCCGGAGGAGATCACGCGGGACATCCCCAACGTCTCCGAGGAGGTCCTCGCGGACCTCGACGAGCGGGGGATCATCCGGATCGGCGCGGAGGTCCGCGACGGCGACCTGCTGGTCGGGAAGGTCACGCCCAAGGGCGAGACCGAGCTCACTCCCGAGGAGCGGCTGCTCCGCGCGATCTTCGGCGAGAAGGCGCGCGAGGTCCGCGACACGTCCCTGAAGGTTCCTCACGGCGAGACCGGCACGGTCATCGGCGTCAAGGTCTTCGACAAGGACGAGGGCGACGACCTGCCCCCTGGCGTCAACCAGCTGGTCCGCGTCTACGTCGCGAACAAGCGGAAGATCACGGACGGCGACAAGCTCGCCGGCCGCCACGGGAACAAGGGCGTCATCTCCAAGATCCTGCCCGTCGAGGACATGCCGTTCCTCGAGGACGGGACGCCGGTGGACGTCGTCCTCAACCCGCTCGGCGTGCCGGGCCGGATGAACGTAGGCCAGATCCTCGAGCTGCACCTCGGCTGGGCCGCCTCCCGCGGCTGGAGCGTCGCGGGCGATCCGGACTGGGCCAAGGCTCTGCCGAAGGACGCCTACGAGGCTCCCGCAGGGACCCGGGTGGCCAGCCCCGTCTTCGACGGCGCAGCCGAGGACGTCATCACCGGTCTGCTCGACGCGACCCACGAGACGCGCGACGGCGTGCGGCTCATCGACGGGTCGGGCAAGGCCCAGCTCTTCGACGGCCGCTCCGGCGAGCCGTTCCCGGAGCCGGTGGCGGTGGGCTACATGTACATCCTCAAGCTGCACCACCTGGTCGACGACAAGATCCACGCGCGCTCGACCGGCCCGTACTCGATGATCACCCAGCAGCCGCTCGGCGGTAAGGCGCAGTTCGGCGGCCAGCGCTTCGGTGAGATGGAGGTCTGGGCCCTCGAGGCGTACGGCGCGGCCTACACGCTGCAGGAGCTGCTCACCATCAAGTCCGACGACGTCCCCGGCCGCGTGAAGGTCTACGAGGCCATCGTCAAGGGCGAGAACATCCCCGACTCCGGCATCCCCGAGTCCTTCAAGGTCCTCCTCAAGGAGATGCAGTCGCTGTGTCTCAACGTCGAGGTCCTGTCCACCGATGGCCAGACCATCGAGATGAAGGAAGCCGACGAGGACGTGTTCCGCGCGGCCGAGGAGCTGGGCATCGACCTGTCCCGGCGCGAGCCGAGCTCGGTCGAGGAAGTGTGACGAGGACGTCTGACGAACGAGGAGGTATGCGAGGCGACGGGTCTCGCATACCTGCCTCACCACTGCTTGTAGAGACTCACAACGGTTAACACCAGAGTTAACGAGAGAAGGAACCACGTGCTCGACGTCAACTTCTTTGACGAGCTGCGTATCGGCCTGGCCACTGCTGACGACATCCGTCAGTGGAGCCACGGCGAGGTGAAGAAGCCGGAGACCATCAACTACCGCACCCTCAAGCCGGAGAAGGAGGGGCTGTTCTGCGAGCGCATCTTCGGCCCCACCCGCGACTGGGAGTGCAACTGCGGGAAGTACAAGCGGGTG
>JBKPQA010000273.1:0-4169 GCA_046733835.1 Actinomycetota bacterium | reverse complement strand
CATGCCGCCCGGCCTGGCGTCCCTCGTCGTCCAGGTGCAGGTGATCTTCACCGTCGTCATCGCGGCGCTCGCCCTCCACGAACGCCCGACGCGGCGCCAGCAGCTAGGGGTCCTGCTGGGCCTCGTCGGGCTGACCGTCGTAGCGCTCGGGCGCACCGCATCCACGCCGCTGCTGGCGGTGGTTCTCAGCCTCGCGGCCGCCCTCTCCTGGGCGACCGGCAACGTCGTGACGAGGCGCGTCGGAACCGCCTCAGGCCTGTCGATGACGGTCTGGTCCGCACTCGTCGTCCCGGTCCCGATGGTCGCCCTGTCGCTGCTCGTCGACGGCCCGGAAGCGGTGGCCACCGGCCTCCGTCACATCGACGCGGTGACCGTCGGCTCGACCCTCTACACCGCATACCTCTGCTCGCTCTTCGGCTACGGGGTATGGAACACCCTGCTGGCCCGCTACCCGGCCGCCAGCGTCGTCCCCTTCACGCTTCTGGTGCCGGTGAGCGGCATCGCCACCGCCTGGATCGTCCGCGGTGAGCAACCGACCTTGGGCACCGCCGTCGGCGGCCTGCTCCTGCTCCTCGGCGTCCTGGTCACCGCTGTGTCGCGTCGCCGAGCGCCGAGAACGGTACCCGCCGTTGCCGAGGCCGACCGTGACGGTCTGGTGTCGAAACCACGGGAGGTCTTCACCGGCTGAGAGGCTCCTGAAAGGATCCACGGACCGCGTCGGGGCGATGCCGGCGCGGGTCGACCAACCTCAGCATGCTCGAGGAGCCGTGGTGGGAGCACAGGCCGTGTCGGACGAGGTCGTCCGAAAGGACGTCATCGATCATCGAGCGCGGAGCATCGCGCACCTGTTCCGCCAGCGGGTCGCCGCGTCTGGACCGCGTGAGGCGTTTCAGTACCTGGTCCCCAACGGCGACGGCAGCGAGCGGGTCGAACGGCTCACCTGGGACGAGACCCGTCAGCGCGCGGACGCCTGGGCCGCCGGGCTCGTCGCCCTCGGGGTCGGCCTCGAGGACCGGGTGGCGATCGCGTCGACGACTCGTCTCGAGTGGGTGATCGCCGACCTCGCCATCATGACCGCCGGCGCCGCGACCACGACGATCTACCCGACCATGCTGGACGCCGACGTCGCCTACATCGTGGGCGACTCCGGGAGCCGGGTCGTCTTCGCCGAGAACGCCGACCAGGTGCGCAAGCTGCGCGAGCGCCGGGCCGAGCTCCCTGACGTGCTGCGGGTCGTCACCTTCGAGGGGCCGGCCGACGAGACGGGGGACACAACCGCCGACGGTCAGGACGGCTGGGTGATCACCGCCGACCGGTTGGCTGAGCTGGGCCGGCAGCGGCTGGAGGACGAGCCAGCAGTCCTCGACGAGCGCGTCGACGCCCTCACCCCGGAGCACCTGGCCGTGATCATGTACACGTCGGGCACCACAGGCCGGCCCAAGGGTGTCCTCATCACCCACGACGCTCTGGTCTACGAAGGAGCCGCCGTCGACTCGGTCTCGCTGCTCAACGAGGACGACCTGCAGTTCCTGTGGCTGCCGCTGTCGCACGTCTTCGGCAAGATCCTGCTGATCCTGCCGCTGCAGATGGGATTCTGCACGGCCGTCGACGGGCGGATCGACAAGATCGTCGACAACCTGGCGATTTTCAAGCCGACCTTCATGGGCGCCGCTCCCCGCATCTTCGAGAAGGCCTACGCCCGCATCGGCATGATGTTCGAGCACGAGACCGGCGTGAAGAAGAAGCTCATCGACTGGGCCCTCGGCGTCGGCGCCGAGGTGGCCTCACTGCGGGAGAAGGGCGACCAGCCGTCGGTGCTGCTGGCGGTCCAACACGCGCTCGCCGACCGGCTCGTCCTGAGCAAGGTCCGCGAGCGCTTCGGTGGGCGCGTGAGGTTCTTCATCTCCGGGTCGGCGGCCCTCAACCCCGAAGTAGCACGGTGGTTCTCGTCGGTGGGCCTACTCATCATCGAGGGCTACGGCCTGACCGAGACGAGCGCCGCCACGTGCGTGAACCGGCCCCGGGTCGGCCGTTACGTGTTCGGCACCGTCGGCTGGCCGCTTCCGGGGACGCAGGTCCGAACCGCCGAGGACGGCGAGCTGCTGGTCAAGGGGCCTGGTGTCATGCGGGGCTACCACAACCGCCCCGACGCTACGGCCGAAGCCCTCACCGAGGACGGCTGGTTCCACACCGGTGACATCGGGTCGGTGGACGACCGTGGCTTCGTGAAGATCACGGACCGCAAGAAGGACCTCTTCAAGACCTCCGGCGGCAAGTACATCGCGCCGTCGACGATCGAGACGACGTTCAAGGGGATCTGCCCGTACGTCAGCCAGTTCGTCGTCATCGGCGACGGCCGGAACTACGCGTCGGCGCTGATCACTCTTGACGCCGACGCCGTGACGCAGTGGGCCTCCGGGAACGGCCTCGCCGGCAAGGGGTATGCGGAGATCGTCACCTCCGACGCGGCCCGGCAGATGGTCCAAGGCTTCGTGGACCAGCTCAACGCCGGCCTCAACCGCTGGGAGACGATCAAGCGGTTCACTGTGCTCGAGCGGGACCTCACCGTGGACCAGGGCGAGCTCACCCCGAGCCTGAAGCTACGCCGCAAGGTGGTCGTGGAGCGGTACGGCCGCGAGATCGACGCGCTCTACAACTGAGGTGCGCCCGCGCATGCGCCCTCCGTCGTTCGGCCAGCCTTGCGGCGCGCAAACGCCGTTGGTGGTTGCCGGTCGGTTTGCCTGTTGCAGACTTTCCCCGTGACGGCGGTCGTGAGGGTCGCGGACCTCAGGGTGCGCTTCGGCTCGGTGGTCGCCGTGGACGGGGTGTCGTTCGAGGTCCGGCCCGGTGGCGCCACGGCGCTGCTGGGCCGCAACGGGGCCGGCAAGTCCACCACGATGCGCGTGCTCGCCGGCGTCGTGCCCCCGTCCAGCGGCATCGCCGAGGTGGCCGGCGCTGACGTGGCGGCCGACCCGTTGGAGGCCAAGCGACGCAGCGGGTACTGCCCGGACGTGGGCGGGCTGGTTCCCCGGGCGACGCCGTGGGAGCACCTGCAGCTGAGTGCTCGGCTGCGCGGCCTTCAAAACTGGGAGCAGCGCGCCCGCAGACTGCTCGAGCAGTTCGACCTCGGTGGCGAGGCGCACCGGGTCACGGCCGGCTTCAGCCACGGAATGGGTCGACGAATGTCGGTGGCGCTCGCGGTCTTCCACGAGCCGGCGGTACTCCTTCTCGACGAGCCCTTCGACGGGGTGGATCCCAGTGGGGTCGACGCCACCCTGGAGGCCGTGGCCGACGCGCGGGCCCGCGGCGCCGCGGTGATCCTCTCCACCCATCTTCGTGACCTCGCGGTTCAGGCCTGCGACCACGCGGTCGTCCTACGCGGGGGTCTGGCCGTGGCCAGCGTCGACGCCCGCGAGATGGCGGGGGAGGGAGGCGCCCGTGCCTACCGAGCGCTCCTCGGCTGAGCGGCCCGTGCATCCGGGTCCGGCGGCCTCGCTGGTGGCGCTACTCGGCCTGCGGGCGCGAGGGCTCAGTACCGGCGCTCGCATCGCCGTGGTCGTGGGTGTCGCCCTGCTCGTGGCGATGACCGTCGTCTCCGTGACCTTCCCCTCGGAAGTAGGTCTGGTGTCGGATCTGACGGACGCCATGCGCCGTTACCTGCCGGTTGGATACCTCGCCTTCGTCGTCACGACCGCGACGGCCGTGCTGTTCGGGGGCGGTGGCCGGGAGGCTCTACCGGCGGACCAGGTCGTCGCCTTTCCGGTCGGGCCGACCACCGACCATCTCGCTGGGCTGGTCCTCGCGCCGCTGAACCTGGCCTGGCTGCTGCAGGCCTGGACCCTGCTCGCCAGCGTCGCGGTCCTCACCCACGGAGGGCACACCTGGGCGGCGGTCGTGCCCGTTGTGCTGTGGCTCGTGGCGGTGACCGTCCTCGTCCAGTGGCTGTCGTGGGTGGTCGAGTACGTCCGTCGCGGCCCGCGTGGGGAGCTCCTCGTCCGGACGGCGGCCGTCGTCGTCGGACTGGTTATCGTCGCCGTGATCAGCACCGGCCACCTGCTCGACGCCGTGCTGTTGACACCCGCGGCCTGGGCGTCGTCGCTGCCCTATCTCGGCGCGGAGGGGGATTGGCTCAACTGGCTCTTCGGCTGCCTTCTCCTCGTGGCCGCCTC
>JBKPQA010000272.1:0-16182 GCA_046733835.1 Actinomycetota bacterium | reverse complement strand
CGCCATGTATGCGCTGACCCCTCTCGGCCACGACGAGCTCGGGGCGCTCAGCAGCGTGGTCGCGGCCACCCGCCGGCGGACCGCCGACGGGATCAGCGAGGAGGAGTATGCGGCGACGCTGGCGGTCCTCGAGCGCATGGCGCGCAACCTCGGCTGGGACGAGGTCATGGTCGACCAGTGAGGCGGTCAGAGTGGTGACTCGGCCACGTCGCCCACGACCTCGCGGATCGTCCGGAGCGCAGCGGCGCTGAAGGACGGGTTCGTCTCGCGGTAGTACGGGACGATCAGCGCCGCCTGAGTCAGGGCATAGCCGCGCCCCCGCTCCCAGATGCCGTCGTCGACGTCGAGCACCTCGCGAAACCGCCCGCGGCCGACCGGCCCGAAGACGGTCCAGGCGGGGATGACGTCGGCCGCTGGGTCCCCGACGCCGACGTTTCCGAAGTCGAGAATGGCCACGAGTCGTCCGCCGCGGACGAGCATGTTCGAGGGCAGCAGGTCGGTGTGGATCCACGTCTTCTCGCCGGAGAACGGTGGCGCGGTGAGAGCCCGGTCCCAGGCCGCCGACACGGCGCCGCTGTCGAGCAAGTCCGCCGCCTCCGCGACGGCCGAGCGGGTCGCCTCGTCGAGCTCGGAGAGTGGCCTCCGACCAGTGGCGGGCGCGTTGACACTCGGCCCTCGGCGCAGCTCGCGGACGAACTCGGCCAAGTCCTCTGCGGTCTCTTCCTCGTCGCGGACTAGGTCCTTGCTGTACGGGCTTCCTACCAGCCACCGGTACACCGCCCAGGGCAGGGGGAAGTCCTCGGTGGGTCGGCCGTAGGCGACCGGCTCCGGGACCTGGAGGCTCACCCGGTCCCGCAAGCGGGGCAACCAGACCCGCTCGCGTTCGAGGTCGCCGGCCCAGGTCGCGGTCCGTGGCAGTCGGACGGCGAGGTCGTCGCCGAGCCGGAACATCGCATGAACGGTGCCCGGGGGTGCCACCGTCCGCAGGGGCAGCTGCGCCAGCTCGGGCATCTGCTCGGCCAGCAGCTTTCGGACCAGCGCGGCGTCGATCGCCAGCTCGTCCGCGTGCATGCGCGGAGGCGTGTCGGTAGCCACGAGAGGGCAGTCGACTCGCATACCTCGTCGGTGGTCCAGCGGATTTCGGGTCCGGCTACGGTGGCCCCGTGACCGCGCGGCCGCTGGAGGAGCTCGTCGACTCCTCGTGGCTCCCGGCACTGACCCCCGTCGCCCCGCTCATCACGGAGCTCGGGGTTTTCCTGCGGGCGGAAGTTGCCGCCGGGCGCGGATACCTGCCGAGCGGCGCCAACATTCTCCGAGCGTTTCGTCAGCCCCTCGACGACGTGCGCGTCCTCATCGTCGGCCAGGACCCGTACCCCACTCCTGGGCACCCGGTCGGCCTGTGCTTCTCGGTCGCCCCCGACGTCCGGCCGCTGCCGAAGAGCCTGGTCAACATCTACACCGAGCTGCGCAACGATCTCGGCGAACCGACCCCGTCCCACGGGGACCTCACGCCGTGGTCCCGCCAAGGCGTGCTGCTGCTCAACCGCGTCCTCACGGTGAGTCCCGGCAAACCGGGTAGTCATCAGGGCATGGGTTGGGAGGCGGTCACCGCCGCGGCGATCGAGGCACTGGTCGCCCGCCGGGGCCCTCTGGTCGCCATCCTCTGGGGCCGCCACGCCCGGTCCCTTGTCCCCATGCTCGACGGTGTGCCGCGCGTCGAGTCGGCCCACCCCTCGCCGTTGTCCGCCAACTCAGGGTTCTTCGGCTCCCGCCCGTTCAGCCGGGCCAACGACCTGCTTGTCAGCGCCGGTGGTCAGCCGGTCGACTGGAGGCTCGGATGAACGAAACCCAGCCAGCGCCGCGCATCTGGACCCGCTACGTCGCCATCGGCGACTCGTTCACCGAGGGGATGTCGGACCCCGACCCGCAGATGCCGGGGCAGTACGTCGGCTGGGCCGACCGCCTTGCCGTCGAGCTGGCCCGGTATGCGTCTGACGCCGGCCAGTCGTTCGGCTACGCGAACCTCGCCGTCCGCGGCCGGCTGCTCGGCGACATCGTCGGCCCGCAGCTGGATGCCGCACTGGCCCTCGAACCCGACCTCGTCAGCATCGTGGGCGGCGGCAACGACATCCTCCGGCCGAGCGTTGACATCGAGAAGCTGGCCGGCTGGCTGGAGGACGCGGTGGTCCGCATTCGCGAGACGGGCGCGGACGTGCTGATGGCGACTCCGTTCGACCCGGTCGGTGCACCGGTGGTCCGAGCGGCGCGCGGGCGGGCCGCCAACTTCGCCGCCCTGCTCTGGGGCATCGCCCAGCGGCACGGCGCTCGCGTCCTCGACCAGTGGAGCCTGACCGCCCTGCGCGACTGGCGGATGTGGTCGGAGGACCGCATCCACATGACCGCGGAGGGCCACCGGCGGATGGCGCTCGCCGCCCTGTGGACGCTCGGGCACCCCACCGACGAGGCCGACTGGCGTACCCCGCTGCCGCCCTCCGCTCCGGTCCCGCGCCGGGAGGTGTTGGCGGGTAACGCCAAATGGGCGCGGGACTACCTCGCACCGTGGGTGCAGCGCCGGCTCCGCGGGGAGTCCTCGGGCGACCTACTGACCGCCAAGCGCCCGGACGTCAGACCGCTCGACCAGCAGCAGGCCTGATGCACCCCTTCGAGCTGTATGCGATCAACGGCCTGCTCACCGACGAGGAGCGGGCGATCCGCGACACTGTGCGGGAGTTCGGCGCTCGAGAGCTCCGCCCTCATATTGCTGACTGGTTCGACAAGGGGCGGGTCCCGGCGCGTGATCTGGCTAAACAGCTGGGCTCCCTCGGGGTCCTCGGCATGCACCTCGAGGGATACGGCTGCGCCGGGACCGGCGCGGTGGCCTACGGGCTGGCCTGCCAGGAGATGGAGGCCGTCGACTCTGGCCTCCGGTCCTTGGTCTCGGTGCAGGGGTCGCTGGCGATGTACGCCATCCACGCCTACGGCAGCGAGGAGCAGAAGCAGGAGTGGCTGCCGGGCATGGCGGCCGGCGACCGGCTTGGCTGCTTCGGGCTCACCGAGCCGGACGCTGGGTCGAACCCTGCCTCGATGCGGACGACGGCCAAGCGCGGGGCCGGCGGCGACTGGGTGCTCAACGGCAACAAGCTCTGGATCACCAACGGCTCGGTGGCCGACGTAGCGGTCGTGTGGGCCCGCACGGACGACCGGATTCGCGGGTTCCTCGTCCCGACCGACTCCAAAGGGTTCTCCGCCAACGAAATTCACCAGAAGCTGTCGCTGCGGGCCAGTGTCACGAGCGAACTGGCATTCGACGACATCCGGCTGCCCGCGAACGCCGTGCTGCCGGGTGCGGCCGGGCTCGCCGGACCCCTCGGTTGCCTGAATGAGGCCCGCTTCGGAATCATCTTCGGCTCGCTGGGCGCCGCTCGGGACAGCCTGGAGACCGCCCTGGACTACGCGCGGACGCGCGAGGTTTTCGACAAGCCCCTCGCCGCATACCAGCTCACCCAGGAAAAGCTCGCCGACATGGCGGTCGAGCTCGGCAACGGCATGCTTCTGGCGCTCCATCTTGGCCGGCTCAAGGAGGCCGGGAACCTGACGTCCGAGCAGGTCAGTGTCGGAAAGCTCAACAATGTCCGCAAGGCACTCGAGATCGCCCGCGAATGCCGGACGATTCTCGGGGCGAACGGGATTTCGTTGGAGTACAGCCCAATTCGACACGCGGCCAACCTCGAGAGCGTGCTGACCTACGAAGGGACCACTGAGGTCCACACACTGGTCGTCGGGCGCACGCTGACCGGCGAGAACGCCTTCCGGTGATATCAGTAGTCCTGTCCACCGCGGATCGGGCCGGGCCTGCCGTCCGGGTCGTGCACAAGCTCGAGCGGCAGCTTCGCCCACCGGCGGGCAAAACGACTCAGCGTCGGCAGCGGCAGTCGTCGTAGCCGACCGGGCGGCCGTGATCCCACCCGACCTCCCGCGTGCCAGGCGTCGAGCCGATCCGCGCTGGCGCTGTAAGCCTCGAGGAGGCCGGCGGGCTCGATGCAGTCCGCCATGACGTGATCGAGACCCTCCGCCTCGACCTGGGCGAGGCGGTCCAGGTGCTCGGCGGCCAGGGTGAGCCGCAGTGACTGGGCGTAGTCGGGATTCAGCACGACGCACGACAGTTCGGAGTCGTGCGTCCACGATCGCCGGTTGAAGTTGTCCGAGCCGACGCTGGCCCAGACGTCGTCGATGACGCAGACCTTGGCGTGGACGTAGACCGGCGTACCAGCGTGGTTCTCGATGCCGAACGCCGCCACCCGCTCCGGCGCGGCCGCCGTCACGGCGCCCAGGGCGCGCTGGCGGCCAAGCAGCTCAGGGACGCGAGCCAGCCCGTCGACGTCCGGGACCAGGGGGATCACGACCACCAGGCGCAGCTCGGGCTGGTCGCGCAGCGCCGAGATGAAGGGTCCCGCGACGTCGTGGCCCCAGAAGTACTGATCCTCCACGTAGACCAGCCGAGTGGCTCGAGCGATCGCCTTGGTGTACCCGCGGGCCACACTGCGCTCGCCGCCTCGCGCAAACGGAAAGTCGCGACCGTGCCGCAGGTTCGGGTAGGTCCGCAGCAGCTGCACGGTATGCGGGCCGGCCTTCGGGGGTGGCGGCTGCTGCGGGGGGAGCGGGTTGGGGTGAACGTCGAGCCGGCGCAGTCTGTCGGACAGGGTCCGGAGGGGGCTGCGGCTCAGCGGCGTGGGGTCCTCCCAGCGCTCGCGGAATACGGTTTCGACGTCGTGGACGGCTGGCCCCTGAATCTTCACCTGGACGTCGTGCCAGGGCGGATTTGGCCCGTACTCGGCGGTGAGTGGCTGCGGCTGCGGGTCCCCGTGGTGGTCCGCGTCGTCCCGGCGGTTGTGGGCCAGGTCGATTCCGCCGACGAAGGCGACGTCCCGAGACGGGTCATCACGGTGCCGGATCACGACGAACTTCTGGTGGTGTGAGCCGCCGGCCCTGACTCGCATATCCAGGACGGCCTCCGCACCTCGGTGCTGGAGCCGCTCGCCCAGGTGCCGGTTCTCGGTGGCGAAGAAGCCGGTCTGGTCGAGGTGCGAACGCCAAACGAGGCCGCGGACGTCTACCCCGCGCTCGTCGGCAGAGCCCAGCACCTCGACGACCTCTGAGCCGGGTTCTCCGGTGAGCCGCTCGTCCGCGTCGCCCTGCCAGTCAGTGAAGAGCACGAGGTCGCCGGCGTCGGTGGCCTCGAGAGCGTCGTACAACTCCTGGAAGTACGTCGCTCCGTGCACGAGCGGCGTCACCAGGTTGCCCTCCGACCACGCCTGTTCCCCACCGTGCCGGTCGTCGAGCTGGGTGTCCGCGTTGTCGCGCTCCGTGCGGGTGAGCAGCCACCCACCAGATTCCGTCACGGCATCGAGGATGCCGCACTCCTTATCCTGGTTCGCATGTCGCTGCAGATGACGTCGGTCCTCGCCACCGCGATGGGAGAGCTGCGCCAGCACCCGGTCGCCCTGCGGGTCCGCGCCGAACACGACGGGACGACGGTCGTCGACTCGACGGCCGCCCGGCTGGTCTGGGAGCCGCGCCGGATCGTCTCGGCGTATGCGGTTCCGGTCGGGGACATCGCCGGCAAGCTCGGAAATCCCCAGCCGGTGACCCCTGACCTCCGCTCCATTCCACCGGTCCTCAGCCCGCGGCAGGGGTTCGCCGTGCACTCGGCGAGAGGAACCGCATACGACATCGAAACCTCGGAAGGCACGTTGCCGGGGGCGGCATTCGTCCCGGACGACCCGGAGCTCGCCGACTACGCGGTGCTCGACTGGCAGGCGTTCACGCGCTGGTTCGAGGAGGGCGAGGAGGTCCGTGGGCATCCTCGGGAGCCATTCCACTCGATCCGGTGCCTGCCGTCCGACCGGCACGTCGTCGTGGAGGTCGACGGCCAGGTCGTGGCCGACACCCACCGGGCGGTCATGCTGCTCGAGACGATGCTGCCGCCGCGGTGGTACATCCCGCGTGAGGACGTCCGCATGGACCTGCTGACGCCGTCGGACTCCCACACCGTCTGCGCCTACAAGGGCCAGGCGTCGTATTGGTCCTACGGCGACACGACGGACGTCGTCTGGACCTACGAGGATCCGCGCCACGAGGCCGCGCCGGTGCGCGGGCTGCTCAGCTTCTACGCGGAGTTCAGTGACTACATCATCGACGGCGAGCGGATCCCACGGCCCGTGACGGAGTGGAGCCGGTCACGAACCTGACCACGGCGGCCGTCACCGGCTGACGCTCGGGAACCTCATCCCTGCGCAAAACCGTTGGTCCGGGCGACAACTGGTGTCATACAGGGAAGGCAGCAGCCATGAGCTTCTTCGACGACATGTCCCGCTTGGTGAAGCAGAAAGCCGAGGAGTGGGACGTCCAGGGCAAGGCCGAGAAGGTCGCCGCCGAGGTGGACAAGGTCGCCCACGAGGCGAAGGACAAGGCCGCGGAGTACGCCGACGAGAACCGGGGCCGGTTCCGCGAGAGCCTCGACAAGGTCGGAGCCAAGATCGACGAACGGACTGACGGCAAGTACCACGACAAGGTCGCCAAGGCGACGCAGAAGCTGGACGAGGGCGTGGGAAAGCTTGCGGAGCAGCGCCCCGGTGGAAAGACCGGCACGTCGGCGTCCAGCAGCACCGGGTATGCGTCGAGTCCCGGCACCGGTGGAACCACCTCGGCGACCGAGGGCACACCCGCATACTCGCCGGAGCCCTACACGCCAGAGCCGTACACCCCCGACCCGATCGACCCGGCGCAACCGCTCGACGCGCCGCAGCCACCGCCGCGCACGGGCTGGCCGCAGGACCAGCCACCGCGCTGACCGAAGCCTGCGGCGTCCAGCATGTGGGACGACCTCGATAGCATTCCAGCATGCCCGCCGTCCGACTGCTGCCGACCGAGGACGCCCGGGACCTGCTGGAGCTGACCCGCGAAATCTGTGCCAAGGACCTCGCGCCGCACGTGGACGAGATGGAGCGCGCGGGGGAGTTCCCGCGAGACACCTTCCGGCTCCTCGGCAAGACCGGCTTGCTGTCGCTGCCCTATCCCGAGGAGTACGGCGGCGGTGGCCAGCCGTACGAGGTCTACCTCCAAGTGGTCGAGGAGATCGCGTCGGTCTGGATGAGCGTCGCCGTCGGGATCAGCGTGCACTCGCTGACCTGTTACCCGGTCGCCGCGTGGGGCACCGACGCCCAGCGCGAGGCGCTGCTGCCGGCGATGCTCAGCGGTGACCAGCTCGGCGCCTACTGCCTCAGTGAGCCGATGTCCGGGTCCGACGTCGGGTCGATGACGACGCGCGCGACCCGGGACGGCGACGCATACCGCCTCAAAGGCACCAAGGCGTGGATCTCGCACGCGGGGCATGCGGACTTCTACACGACCTTCGCCCGCACGTCCGACGACGGCGGGCGCGGGCTGTCGTGCTTCGTCGTCCCGGCCGACGCAGCGGGGATCGAGTTCTCGCCGCCGGAGCGCAAGATGGGCCTGGCGTGCGACACGGTGCGACAGGTGGTGTTCGACGGGACGCCGGTGGACGCCGAGCGACGCATCGGTGACGAGGGCCAGGGGATGCCGATCACGCTGGCCGCTCTCGACTCGGGCCGGCTCGGAATCGCTGCGGCAGCAACGGGGCTCGCGCAGGGCGCTCTGGACGCCGCAGTCGCATACGCCAAGGAGCGGGAGCAGTTCGGCCGGCCGATCGCCGACTTCCAGGCGGTCGCCTTTCTGCTGGCCGATATGGAGGCGGCCGTGACGAGCTCCCGAGCGACGTACCTCCACGCGGCACGGCTGCGTGACGCCGGCGAGCCGTTCTCGAAGCAGGCCGCGGTGGCCAAGCTGGTCTGCACCGACAACGCGATGCGGGTCACGACCGACGCGATCCAGGTGCTCGGCGGCGCGGGGTACACGGCAGACTTCCCGCTCGAGCGGTACTTCCGCGAGGCCAAGGTCACCCAGATCTTCGAGGGGACCAACCAGATCCAGCGGCTCGTGATCTCACGCCAGCTGCTGAAGAACACCTGAGGAGAACCCTTTGCGGATCACCGACAGCACCGTCGCGATCGTCACCGGCGGGGCGTCCGGTCTCGGCGGGGCGACCACGCTCCGGCTGGCGGCGGACGGCGCCCAGGTCGTCATCCTCGACCTCCCCTCCTCGCCGGGCGCCGCCCTGGCTTCTGAGCTGGGCGAGCGGGTTCGGTTCGTGCCGGCCGACGTTCGCGACGAGTCGTCGGTCCAGTCGGCCGTGGACGCCGCCACGTCGATGGGCGAGCTCCGAATCCTGGTGACCTGCGCCGGAATCGGGACGGCGGGCCGGGTCATCGGGCGAAACGGTCCCCTGGCGCTGGCCGACTTCCAGCGCACGATCGACATCAACCTGGTCGGGACGTTCAACGTGCTGCGGCTCGCCGCGGCCGCGATGCTGTCGAACGAGCCAGTCGACGGGGACCGGGGCGTCGTCGTCATGACGGCGAGCATCGCGGCGTACGACGGTCAGATCGGGCAGGCGGCATATGCGGCGAGCAAGGGTGGCGTTGTGGCGTTGACGTTGACGGCGGCTCGGGACTTGGCGGACAAGTTCGTGCGGGTCGTCACCATCGCCCCGGGGACGTTCGCGACGCCGATGCTCGCGGGCTTGCCCGACGAGGCCACCGCCGCCCTCGAGGCAGGGATCCCGCACCCGTCGCGGTTGGGCCAGCCGGAGGAGTATGCGGCTCTCGTTCGCCACGTCGTCGCCAACGGCATGCTCAACGGCGAGGTCATCCGGCTGGACGGCGCGCTCCGAATGCCCCCGCGCTGACGCCTTTCGCTTCCAACCCGAGGCTCTACCGAGTTTCTGGTGGTCCGGAGGGCCCGAAAGTGCTTAATGCGCCGGGTTGGAAGGCGGCTAGGTGGCCGGGAGCAGGGCGCGAAGGGTCTGGATGGTGTCGGCGTCCTCGGGGCGCTTGTCCTGGCGGTACCGCTTCACCCGAGCGAACCGGAGCGCGATCCCGCCGGGATAGCGGCTGGACCGCTGAACCCCGTCGAGGGCAATCTCGACGACCGTAACCGGTTCTACGTAGACGACGTGCTTCGTCGACCGCGTCTCGATGGTCGGAAAGTGCTCGGTCTGCCATCGCAGCAGAGCGTCGGTCAGGCCCTTGAACGTCTTGCCGACCATGACGAACCCGCCCGCCTCACCGAACTCCCCCGTCGGATCATGGGCCCCGAGGTGCAAATTCGACAGCCACCCGGTGCGCCGCCCCGAGCCCCACTCGACGCCCAGGACCACCAGGTCGTAGGTATGCACCGGCTTCACCTTGACCCAGCTCTTGCCCCGGCGCCCAGCCGCATACAGCGAGTCGATGCCCTTGACGACGATGCCCTCGTGCCCGGCCGCGAGCGCCTCGCGCGAGACGCGTTCGGCGACGGCCGGGTCGGCGGTCACCTCGCCAGGGATTCGGTATGCGCCGACGACCTTCTCGAGGACCGGTTGTCGTTCGCTGAGCGGCCGGTCGATGAGGTCCTCACCGTCGACGTGGAGGACGTCGAAGAACCACGGCTTGAGGACGGCGGCGCGCTGCGCCTCCGCGCCAAACCGCGACATCGTGTCCTGGAACGGCCGGGGGCCGCCGTCCTCGTCGAGTGACAAGGTCTCGCCATCGAGGATGAGCCGGTCGGCGGGGAAGGTCCGGACCACCTCGACCACTTCGGGCACCCGGTGGGTGATGTCGGCGAGGCTCCGGGTGAAGACCCGGACCTCGTCGCCGTCACGGTGCACCTGAATCCGGGCCCCGTCGAGCTTGTACTCGACGGAAGCCTCACCGGTGATCTGCAGAGCCGCCGCGGGGTCGGCGGCCGTGGAGGCGAGCATCGGCAGGACCGGGGTGCCGACGGCCAGGCCGATTTCGTTCAGGGCTGCGGCGCCGCCGGTCAGGGCAGTTCGCGCCGTTTCGCCCACGTCGCCGGAGAGCATGGCCGCCCGCCTCACCAGAGGTGACGGGACGTCGGCCGCCTTGGCGATCGCGTCGAGGAGGACACCTTCGAGCGCGCCGGTTCTCATCTCGCCGATGAGGACTCGAGTCACGAAGGACTGCTCGTCCGCCGTGGCCCGCTGGCCGAGGGCACGGAGTGAGTCGCTGCGGATCGCCGCCGAACCGGCGCCGGTCGTGGCGAGCAACTGGTCCAGCAGCCCGTCGAGATCGGCGACGGTGAGGCTGGCCGTCGACGCCGGTTCCCCCATGAGCGCCCAGACAGTGCGGTAGCCCACCCCGACACGGCCCTGCCGCGCGCGGCCGACGAGAAAGCCCACCGTTGGGGCGATCTCGTCCGTCGGGAGCCGACGCAGCAGGTCGGCGAGGGCGTCGACCTTGGCCAGCCGAGAGGACGTTGCCGCCACGGTGTCGGCCGTGGCTACGACCTCGCTCAGCAACATGACTGGCATCCTCGCATCGGCCGCCCACACACCGCGCAGCTCAAGTGCGGCGCAACGACTCCGACATGCGTGCCCTCTGTCAGGCGCCCAGGCCGGATCTGGCGCAACGGCTCGAACATGTTCCGGTTGTGGCGCAGTCGCGCGGATTGGCGCCGAGGGCCGTCGGGTTCGTGGCCAAGGATCGTGCCGGATCAAGGCACCGCGGCGACTGACCGCATACGTGCGTGGGAGCATCGCCGGTATGCGTGTGACCACCCTCCGGCTCTACCCCGTCAAGTCACTGGGCGGCGTAGAGACCGAGTCGGCGGTCGTCGAGCCGTGGGGTCTCGCGGGTGACCGGCGGTGGGCACTGGTCGACGACGCGGGCACACTGCTGACCGCTCGTGAGGTCCACCAGCTGCTGCGGCTCACCGCGGAGCCCGTGGATGAAGACACCGTCCGCATCACCGACCGCGCCGATGGTGAGAGCATCCTCGTCGACACCCCGCTGGGGTTGGGGCCCGTCCCGGTCGGAATATCGCGGCAGCCGTTCCTCGCGCCGGCCGACGAGGACGTCAACGCGTGGATCAGCGAAAGGGTCGGGACCGGGCTGCGTCTCGTCTGGCAGGAGGACCCGAGCTCGCGTCCGATCAGCGGCGCCAAGGGCGGCCAGCCCGGCGACGTCATGAACCTGGCCGACGCCGGCCCGGTGCTGCTCGCCTCCGAGACGTCGATGGCGCAGCTCAACGCCTGGATCCAGGCGGAGTCCGACGCCCCAGACGTCGCCGATCTCGATCCGGCCGACCTCAGCGACACCGCGGCACCACCGGTGAGCGAACCACTGGACATCCTCCGGTTTCGCGCGAACGTCGTTGTCGACGGCGAAGATCCGTTCGCCGAGGACGACTGGCCGGGCGTGCGGATCGGCGACGTCGACTTCCGGACCACGATGGTCTGCGACCGCTGTGTGATGACTACTCTCGACCCGGTCACTCTCGCCGGCGGCAAGGAGCCAATCCGGACGCTGGCCCGACACCGTCGCTGGGACGGCAAGACGTGGTTCGGCACACGCCTGGTGCGCACCGGAGGCGGTGACCGGATCGCCGTCGGCGACCCGGTCGTCCCGCTCGACTGACCTCGAGCACCGCCGACAAGCGATACTGAGGGCATGTCCCGCACGGGCGCGGCACTCGGCGCGGCCGCCTTCTTCGTCGTCGCACCCGGGGTCATGGCGGGGCTCATCCCGTGGCTGTTGACCGGTTGGCAGGCGGGGGACACGAACGCGGTGCTCCAGTGGGTGGGTTGGGCGCTCGTCATCCTCGGCACGATCGCGCTCCTGTATGCGTTCACGCGCTTCGTCACCGAGGGACGCGGCACGCCCGCACCGATCGCGCCGACCGAGCGGCTCGTCGTCGGCGGCCTGAACCGCTACGTCCGCAACCCGATGTACCTCGCCGTCGCGGCGGTGATTTTCGGGCAGGGTCTGGTCCTGGCCCGGCCGGTGCTGTTCATCTACACCGCGATCTTCCTCCTGGTGACGGCCGCGTTTGTCCGCTGGTACGAGGAGCCGACGTTGGCCGCCCGGTACGGCGCTGAGTACGACGCATACCGGTCCGCGGTGCGGGGCTGGATTCCGCGCCTGCGACCGTGGAGTCCCACTCCGACGGACCCGGCGACCCCGTGTCAAGCGCCCTAACCGAAGGCTCGAACCGTCTCTCCCGTCACGCCGGCACCAGTCCATCGGCGTGTCGAGCCGACACGCCGATGTCTGCGAAATCCGTTGCAAACTCGTCCGATTCACCCCTTGCGGAGGACGCTGGCACGGGCGTAGAACTCTGTCTGCGCCCTTCCGCAAGGAAGCGGCGGTCGGACAGCAATCGAGGTCCACACCGGTGGAGCGATCCACCGGACTCGCGGGACGACGCGAGGGGACCAGGCGCGCTGACCGGCGTTCGGGAGTCGTCAGACCCGGACAAACCGAGACCCGGCCAACTCATACTTGGCCGGGTCTCACCTTGTCTGCGTCGTTCTGTATAGACGTCGCCCAAGGCCTGCGGGTTCCGGTCCTTTGTACCCAGGGAACGCGACGTCATGTGTGACCGACACACGGCAAGCACGAAACAGTGGCAGCGGTCCGCCCCCGCGCTACCGCGCCGACCGCGCCCTCGATACGGTCGTATGGTCGAGCCCGCCCCGCCCCCGGAGGTCTCACCGTGCCGTCCACATCCGACCGATCGCGCCACCTCATCGGCCTGCTCCTCGGTGCGGAGGAGGACTGGCCGCAGGCGTTCGAGGCGATCCTGCGTCGCGTCGGCCCGATTACCGATGCATCCGGCATCGTCCACGAGGTGGAGTCCGAGCGGCTCACCATCGAGCCCTTCGAGCTCACGGACCCGGTTCGGGCGGAGCTGGTCATCGACCGGCTTGCCTACTGGTACTACCACCCGCGCGAATGGCTGAAGAAGGCCGCACTGATGAACGGGACCTACCTGCTCAACAGCCCGTTCACTTTCCAGTCCATGGAGAAGCACTCCGCCTACTGCGCCATGGTGCGGCTGGGTCTGAAAATCCCGCGTACCGTCCTCGTCCCGTACAAGAACCCGGTCGACAACGTCCGGTGGGCGTACACGAGCGCAAAGTACAACCAGCCGTTCGACCTCGACCGGATCGCCGCCGACCTCGGCTACCCGCTCTACATGAAGCCGTTCGACGGCGGCGGCTGGCGCGGTGTCTCCCGCATCAACAACGAGGACGATCTTCACCGCGCCTACGACGAGTCCGGCGAGATGCTCATGCACCTGCAGGCCACCGTCGAGTACGACAAGTTCGCGCGCGCATTGTCGATCGGACCGGAGACCATGGTCATGGACTTCCGGCCGGACGAGCCGATGCACAACCGGTATGCGGTGTCGCACGACTTCCTGTCCGCCAAGGCCGGGTCGGAGTGCGCGACGATCAGCAAGATCATCAACGCCTTCTTCGGGTGGGAGTTCAACTCCGCCGAGATGCTCGTCACCGGCGATGAGGTGTACCCCATCGACTACGCCAACGCCTGTCCCGACGTAGCGGTCACGTCCTTGCACTACTACTTCCCCTGGGCGATGACGGCGCTCGTGCGCTGGTCGGTCTACGCGCTCGTGACCGGCCGCAAGATGTCGGTCGATCTCCACACCGACCGCTACTACGCAATCGCGGACAATGAATCGCTTTCGTACGAAAGCAAACTCACCGCATACCTGGCCCTGGCGAACGAGCACTACACGACCGACCGCTACTGGCAGTGGTG
This sequence comes from Actinomycetota bacterium, assembly GCA_046733835.1. Classification (GTDB taxonomy): domain Bacteria; phylum Actinomycetota; class Actinomycetes; order Actinomycetales; family Dermatophilaceae; genus Lapillicoccus. The sequence continues at coordinate 2,479 of JBKPQA010000272.1, read as the reverse complement.
CGAGGAGTACCTCCCGCACCTGCCGGAGCAGGTCCACGACTGGGTGACGTCGTCGGACTTCGACCGGCTTTTGCGCGAGACGGTTGACGCCACCTATCCGGAGCACGAGCGCGAGCAGTTCATGGGCCACTTCCGCGGCCTCACCGAGTTGTGGGCCAAGGACAACGCGGTTGCCTGACGACTCGACCGAGCGCCACGTGACCACGGTGATCGGCGCGGTGGCAGGGGAGGAGTGGGTCGTTCTCCGCCGCGTCCTCCACCCGTACCTGCGCTTCACCGACCAGCACGGTCGCACCACGCGAGGACGCACCAAGGTCATCGCCCTGCTGCGGATGACGGAGCGGCTCGAGAGGCCGACCGAGGTCAGGCTCCGCGACGGCCAGGTGTACCTCTGGGTCTGCCCCTCCTCCTGACTGGGAGTTTGCCGTGAATCGGCTCTCGGCTCTCCCGGAAGCGGTGGCGCTGGACTAAGCCTGGGTCGTCCTACTCGGGGGCCGTCCACACCAGGAGCGCCATGAGCCGTCACATACATCGACAGGTTCTCGGCACCGCTGGGGCCGCTGCGATCGCAGCCGCCCTTGGATCGGTGCCAGCCACCGGGGCCGCCACTATCGCGGCCGCCCTTCCCGCCGTTACCCCAGCGGTGTCCGACTACGTCCAGGTCGGCGCGTCGGAGACTCCCCCGACCCAGGCCCAGTGCAACTCCGTGGGCCGCAGATGCTTCAACCCCGCGTCCACGCGCGCGGCCTACAACGTCGGCCCGCTGTACTCCGCCGGCTTCGACGGTCACGGGATCACGATCGCCATCGTGGACTCGTACGGCAGCGACACGATGGCGCACGACCTCCACGTCTACAACCAGGCCTGGGGTCTGCCGCCGATGTGCGGCGAGGAGGGCGTCACGTGCACGCCGGCCATGCCGACCTTCAAAACCCTGTCGCTGCAGGGATCTCCCGCGACCAAAGCGCCGCCGCCCACGTCCAAGGGCACCGGACAGGAGGACAAGTCGGCCTGGGCGCTCGAAGTCGCGCTCGACGTCGAGTCGGCCCACGCGATGGCGCCGGGAGCGAACATCCTCCTGGTCACCACGCCGACCGCCGAGACGCTCGGCGTGCAGGGTCTGCCGCAGATGATGAACGCGGAGCAGTACGTCATCGACCACCACCTCGCGCAGGTGATCACCCAGAGCTTCGGCACCGCCGAGGAGGCGTTCGGCAGCTCCCAGTCGCTGCTCAACCTGCGGCACGCGTTCGTGTCGGCGGCGGCGAACCACGTCACCGTCCTGGCCTCCTCGGGTGACGGCGGCAGCGCCAACGTCCGCAAGTCGCCGGTCGGCGGCCCGAACGCCGAGCCGACCTTCCCGTTCCCGACTGTCGGATGGCCGGCCTCCGACCCGCTCGTGACGGGTGTGGGCGGCACGTACCTCTGCACCGACGCCACGGCGACCACCGGCCGCATCCTCGACAATGTCCACCCGCCGGTGAACTGCCAGGCTCCGAACACCCAGGCCGAGGTCGGCTGGATCGGCTCGGGCGGCGGCTTCAGCCACGTGTTCGCCCGGCCCAGCTACCAGTCGACCCTCCCGGCCGGTTCGACGCAGATCCCGGCGACGACCCGTGGAGTTCCGGACGTTGCCCTCCAGGCCAGCGCCCGTACCGGCCAGCTCATCTACCTGAGCCTGCCTCCTGACGGCCAGAGCGGCCTGATTTGCGGGACGTCCCCCTGCAGCACCGGCTGGTACGACGTCGGTGGCACGTCGGCGTCGAGCCCGCAGTGGGCGGGCCTCGTGGCGATCGCCGACCAGATCAACGGCGGCGGCCTTGGCTTTATCAACCCGGCCCTGTACAAGCTGGGCGCGAACCCGTCCGCCTACGCGTCCGACTTCTACGACGTCACGACGGGCAACAACCAGGCCGACCCGAGCGTGCCCGGCTTCCCGGCGACGACCGGGTGGGACCCGGTAACCGGTCTCGGCACCCCGAACGCGGCGCAGCTCCTACCAGCGCTCGTCGCGGCCGTCAACTCCTAGGAACACTCGGCACGGCCGGCTGCCCTCCCGGGTGACCGGCCGTGCCGCTGCGTCGGGTCACCGCCTGGCGATCTGCTCGTCGACGATCGCGTTGTTCGTTGTGCGCTTAGAGACCTGAGCCGAGTCAAATGTCGCCACCTCGGACAGCATCCGAGCCGCGGCTTGGACCAGGGGCACCGCCAGCACTGCTCCCGAGCCCTCGCCGAGACGGAGCTCGAGGTCGAGGAGTGGGTTGAGGCCTAGGGTGCGCAGTGCGACGGTTGCGCCTGGTTCGGGAGAACGGTGACCGGCGAAGAGGTATGCGACACAGGCGGGTTCGAGTTTCGCCGCCACGAGCGCGGCGGAGCCGGCGATGACACCGTCGAGCACGACGGGTATCCGCCTTGCGGCCGCACCGAGAATGAACCCCGCCAGCGCCGCGTGCTCGAAGCCGCCGACCTCGGCGACGAG